>CAYNKF010000128.1:0-7083 GCA_964397705.1 uncultured Balneolaceae bacterium
TACTACTATTTTCAGGCAGTACACTACAGGCACAGCAAATCATTTTTTCTCCGGAGGTTGTTAATACTATTGAAAACAGCCGAGCTAATGACGCTTTTTGGTCAGTTATTGTTCGTGATACGACGGGAAAGATTTTAGAAGGATATAACTTTGAGAAGTCTGTACGTCCGGCATCAAATTTAAAACTATTAACTTCTGCGGCAATTTTAGATGAACTAGGTCCTGGTTATCAATTTCGAACAAATATGTATGGTATTGGTAAACAGGTTGATAGTACTTGGCAGGGCGATATCATAATTCGCGGTGTTGGGGATCCATCCATAAGCGGTAAGTTTTACAGGGATGATCGTTTCCATGTATTTGATAAATTTTTCTCGGCGCTTTATAACAGAGGTATTCGAAAGATTAACGGCAACTTGATCGGCAATGATTCATTTTTTGATCAACAGCCCTATCCCAAGGGTTGGAGCTGGGAAGATCTTTCATTCTATTATGGGGTTGAGATCAATGCTTTATCATTTAATAATAATGCCGTAGATCTGACAGTGTATGCAAGGGGAAACGTAGGGGAAAAGCCGGAAATTGAGTGGTTCCCGTTTGACACAGATTACGTGAATTTTATCAATGATCAGGTAATTACACCTGCTGATACAGAATACGATGAATTTTATCGTCGAAAACCCGGTACCAATACCATTGTATTGGGCAGCAAATTACCTAAGGGATATGTAGAGAAAGAATCTCTTTCGATAGATGATGCTCCCCACTTTTTTCTGGACACCTTTAAAAAGTATCTCGAAGATGGAAATATTGAACTAAGCGGTGGTATCATCGTAGATAGCAAATCCCAAGACTGGAATGAGAAAAGATACCAGCAGTTAGCGGAACATGTTTCGGTCCCTTTGGATTCTATGTTTGCGCAATTAAATAAAGAAAGCGATAACTTTTATGCCGAAATGCTGCTCAAAACAGCAGCTGCTGAGCATTTTGATGCTGCGGGAAGTACTGAGCTGGGCATAAGCTTGGTAAAGGATTTTGCAAACTCTATGAATATGGACACTACAAAACTTGAACTTCAGGATGCATCGGGCATGGCAGCTTCTACGCTCGTTAAAACGGATGATTTAAATCAGCTGTTGGTAGAGATGAGAAATCATCCATATTTTGATGTTTATAAAATGAGTTTGCCCGTAGCAGGACAGGACGGATCTTTAGAAAATCGTTTTACTAATTCTCCCCTCAATGGGAAATTATATGGAAAGACGGGTTATGTTTCTGGCGTCCGCAGTATAAGTGGCTACATGGAAGGGGATTCGGGCAAGCCGCTGGTATTTTCGGTAGTGACGAATAATTTTACCGAAAAGACGTCTTATGTTGATGCCATTCAAGAACAGATTTTAGAGAAAATATACGTAAAATATTAGGTACTGAATGTCAGATAAAAAACCAACCATTCTAATAACGGATGACGAAAAGAGCATCCGAAACTCGCTGAGAGATATCCTCGAATTTGAGGATTATACCGTTCTTGAAGCTGAAAATGGTGATGACGTTTTCGATTTGTTAGATGAAAACCGTGTGGATCTAATGTTATTGGATATTAAAATGCACGGTATGGATGGGATTGAGATCCTCTCAAAACTTAAGGAGGAGAACTATCAATTTCCGGTAATTATGATTTCGGGACACGGGAATATTGAAATTGCCGTAGAAGCTACAAAAAAAGGTGCGTTTGATTTTATTGAGAAACCCCCGGATTTAAATAGATTGCTGGTAAGTGTCCGCAACGCGCTTGATCAACATCGATTGTCTGAAGAAAACAAGTCAATAAAGTCGCGTCTGCCCAAGGTGCCTGAAATTATCGGTGAAAGTGATGCGATTAATAAGATCAAGAATACGATCGATAAGGTGGCGCAAACGAGCTCTCGAGTGATGATTACCGGTGAGAATGGAACGGGCAAAGAGCTTGTGGCTCGCTGGATCCATGAAAAAAGTGATCGCAACACTGAATCTTTTGTAGATGTTAATTGTGCAGCTATTCCTGCTGATTTGCTTGAAAGTGAGCTTTTTGGCCACGAAAAAGGAGCATTTACCGGGGCCAGCAGCCAGCGCATTGGTAAGTTTGAGCAGTCTGACGGCGGAACGCTTTTTCTGGATGAGGTCGGAGATATGAGTCCTGATGCCCAGGCAAAAGTGCTTCGTGCATTGCAGGAAAACGCTATTGTTCGCGTAGGAGGGACAAAGAAAATATCGGTCGACGTTCGGGTAATTTCCGCAACCAATAAGGATCTTCTCGATGAAATAGAAACCGGCGGATTTCGTGAGGATTTGTATCATCGGTTGAATGTGATTCCCATTCATGTACCCCCATTGCGAAAAAGACGGGTTGATATCCCATTGTTGGCTAACGATTTTCTTCAGAAATTGGCTGAAAAGGATATCATGTTTTCCGGAATCAGCTTTACTGACGGAGCACTTGAGGAACTTAAAAATCAAGATTGGTCGGGCAATGTCCGTGAGCTCCAAAATGGCATTGAGCGGTTAGGTTTGCTAGCCGATAATTCTGAGATATCCAAAGAAGATGTACAAGCATTGACACTGTCCGGAGGCAAGAAAAGTAATACCTTTACTGATCTTGCTGATAATGTAGAGACTTTTCAGAGGTTTAAAGAATCAGCGGAACGGCTATTTTTGATTCGTAAGCTGGAGGAAAACGATTGGAATATTTCCCAAACGTCTGAAGCCATCGATATACAGCGCAGCCACATGTATAACAAAATGAAGAAGTATGATATCGAGCGTTGATAATTTGAACAATATATATGGCTGTATCGGTATCTTTGCTATGCCTTCTCAACAAATTATAATTCCTAGTATCTAATAACGATTACGAATGTCAGCAAAAATAATAGACGGAAAAAAAGTTGCACAATTAACACGAGATGAAGTCCGAAGGGATGTTGATGATTGGATGAAAGCGGGCAATCGCCCCCCTTTTTTACAAGTAGTGCTCGTTGGAAATAATCCTGCTTCAGATGTATATGTTGGAGCCAAAACAAGGGCATGCAAAGAAGTTGGTATTGAGACAGATACAATGCGTCTTCCCGATACGATTTCTGCAAAAGCTTTAAAGCAGACTATACACGAATTAAACAATGATGATTCTGTAGATGGAATTTTAGTTCAGCTTCCACTTCCTAACCATTTATCTGCACATGATGTTATTGAATCAATAGACTATCGAAAAGATGTTGACGGTTTCCATCCCATGAATGTAGGCAGGTTAACGGTGGGGGAGCCTAGCTTTCGCTCATGTACCCCCGCCGGTATTATTGAGCTATTTAAGCATTACAGTATTCCAACCAAGGGAAAGCATGCCGTGGTGGTTGGAGCCAGCAATATTGTAGGCCGGCCGATTTCAATTTTGTTGAACAAAGAAAGTGGGGAGCAAGGAAAGGCTACGACAACTGTTTGCCACAAGTTTACTAAAGATTTAACTAAGCATACCATTGACGCCGATATATTGGTTGTGGCAGCGGGACAACCCGAACTTATTAAAGGAGAAATGGTCAAAGAAGGTGTAGTGGTCATTGATGTTGGGATCAATCGTGTAGCGGACGAGACCAAAGAAAAAGGGTACACCCTTGTGGGCGACTGCGATTTTGAAAGCGTGAAAGAAAAGGCTAGCTGGATTACTCCTGTTCCCGGTGGCGTGGGGCCAATGACCGTAGCTATGCTGATGAAAAACACGCTTCTTGCGGCTAAGAAATCGATTTATCCGGAATGAAAATTGGGTTTATGTTGATAAATAAAAAAGGCCTTACCAAACTTCTGAAGTCCGGTAAAGCCTTTTTTGTATATGAGTAAAATTACTGAGCTTCAAAACTTATAGCCGTACCACCACCTGGTGCCATCCAAAGGTCAATTACTGTATTGCTGTCAACTTCTTTAGTATTAATTTCATAGGATGTAGGATTCTCTTTCCAATGTGCATTTTTGCCATCTTTATAGATCCTAGCTTTGTAGGTTTTATCACTATCTAAAAAGTTGAGAGATACTTCTACGGTGCGCTCCTCTTCATCAGTTACAGCTCCCAAAAACCAGTTGTTGCTGTCTTTTTCTTTCCGGACAGTGACTACATAATCACCGATTTGGGCATCTAAAACATCGGACGAATCCCAATTGACAGCAACATCACGGATGAACTGGAACATTGGGTGAAAGTCTCCGTCATCCGACACATAATTGTCAGGCAAATCTGCTGCCATCTGCATTGGGCTGTACAACACTACATAAAGGGCCAGCTGGTTAGCTACGGTAGAATTGACTTGCTCTCCATCGGAATATTCCTCAAAGGTGATATCAAAAATACCAGGTGTATAATCAATGGGGCCACTTAGTACACGTGTAAATGGTAGAATCGTGGTGTGTTCAGGGGGAGTACCCTCGCTCCAAGCGTTGTATTCCATACCGCGTACTCCTTCACGGGTCATCATATTGGGATAGGTGCGCCGCAGGCCTGTTCCTTTAATCGGTTCGTGGGCGTTTATCCCGATCTTATATTCAGCTGCTTTTTCTAATACTTTTCGGTAGTGGCGAACCATCCATTGACCGTGATGATATTCGCCCTTAGGAATAACTCCTCCGGCATATCCTGTTTTGACATGATGAATACCCAGATTGTGATAGAGCTGGAATGCGGTATCGAGTCTGCTTTCATAATGGGCAGCTTGTCCTGATGTTTCGTGATGACCAACCAGCGCCACATTGTTAGCATTTGCATAATCAACTACCTCTTGTAGATCAAAATCGGGGTAGGGCGTGGTAAAGTCGAAAAAGCCCAAAGAATCGGTCCCCCAATACTCCCAGCCGGTATTCCACCCTTCAATTAGTAATCCTTTAATATCTGCTTTGTTGTTGAAATCTATATACTCTTTGGCATTTTCAGTAGTTGCCCCGTGTTTAGAACCGCCTTGATCCCCAAAAGAACCTTCTGCAGATTCTTCTATGCCCCAAGTTGATTTTCCAAGATGCATTTCCCACCAGATTCCGGTGTATTTCATTGGCTCTATCCATGAGGTATCTTCTAATTTATTAGGTTCATTTAGGTTTTGGAGAATAAAGGATTCGGCCAGTTCGCCTGCACTTTTTCCAACCTGAATAGTACGCCATGGGGTAGTGAAAGGGGGTTTGGCTCTTGCTTTAGTACCATCAGACCATGGGACAAGTTCGCTGACTAATTTTAAGTCATCTGTTACCCCGAGCGTCATCCCGGGATAATCGGTCAGATTTGCTTCATGAAAACTCAGATATAGTCCATCTTCTGTTTTCATGGTAATCGGAGTATTGGCCGCGTTAAAGTTACCGATCTGTCGATCGACCCGCTCATTTTCGCTGGCAAATTCCGAAGCATCAATTTCGCTAACTTTCGTTTCTTTATAATTATACTCGTAACTATCGTAATCAGCAGGAATCCACCAGCTGGTATGATCACCGGTAAGGGCAAATTCAGTTTGTTCGTTCATTATAGATAGGCTATCGGCCATTGATTTTTGAGCTGGTACTTCATATCGAAATCCAACCCCGTCATTGAACACCCTGAATCGTATCTTTATTACTCGGTGAAGGTTGCCCGTTTCTTTAAGTGATACCAAGAGCTCATTATAGTGATTACGGACTTCTTTTTGTTCCCCCCAAACCGGCTGCCAGGTTTCGTCAAATGATCGCCTTTCAACACTTGAGATTTGTAGATTGTTTTTTATGGGAGGAAGGTTTTTGAACTCAAATCCTAAGTTCGAAGTGTCGATAATCTGTTTTTCTCCATACTGCACAGTGTATTGGGGATTTCCGGAATCAGAAAGAGAGAATGTGACTGAAAGGTTCTCATCCGGAGAAGAAACAGTCGATAACTTTTTCATTATGTCGCAACTAAAAATTAAAAGAGAACAAAAAATTGTGAATAAGAACGCTTTCAAATAATGCATCATAAGTAAACTGTTGATAAAAAGTAGTTATTGCGAAGTGTTAAAATTCATGGTTTTGGGATAAAAAACAACTATCCAATGGAAGATAGAGCATAAGAAAATATGTAGTGGATAAATTGTTTAAATAGGGGTGACATACTGATGTCACTATTGATTAGTAAGTTAGAGCTGAACATCAATTAAACAAAGAGAACTACTATGAATACCGCGATTAAAACTAGTCAAAAACGTCTTAATACTAATTTAGAGCCGGTTCTTCGCAAGGTGTTAAAAGAGGCAGAAAAAGAACATCGTGAGCTCCAGGATATGTTTAAGTTGATGGGATGGGGTGATATACCAGATGCACTAAAAATGGAAGTCAAGGATGACGTATCGGCTATGGCTAATGAGTTAAAAGGTCAATATTCAAGCTGTGACCCGTATGTAGCTCGTAGACGTCAGAGCGTGGTTTACTGGGTTGAAGGCTATCGTGATGGCATCTGCTCGTTGGATACAGCTATTGATGCACTGCATATTAAAAGTTTATGAGTATTTCTTAGAGAGGCGCTACGCTTGCAAGTGGATGTGGGTGATTCTGGCTGACAAATCTTTGGTGGATTCTGTTAAGCAGGTCGCCCACATTTTTTTTATCTTTGCCCAAACTGGAACCACAATACTTGCAGACCATTTTTACCATGGAAAACTCCTCTCCGTTCGATCGAATTTCACGTCAGGGCTTGACCTATGATGATTTACTCTTAGTTCCCGCTCATTCTGAAGTTGTTCCTCGCGACGTTGATACAAGCGTGGATTTAACTTCTGAACTAACACTTAATATTCCCATCATTAGTGCGGCCATGGATACTGTATCAGAGTACCGGCTGGCTATTGCGCTTGCTCGCGAGGGGGGCATTGCAATGTTACACAAAAACATGTCGATTGAGGATCAGGCCGACCAGGTACGTATGGTAAAGCGTAGTGAAAGCGGGATGATTGTAGATCCGGTTACATTAGGTAAGAATGAGACCGTTCGCAAAGCGCGCGGACTTATGAAGAAGCATAAAATTGGTGGAATCCCCATTGTGGAAGATGACGACACGCTCATTGGTATTGTTACGAA
>CAYNKF010000129.1:0-7034 GCA_964397705.1 uncultured Balneolaceae bacterium
AAGGTTGGGGGTGCTTGCAATAGCAGGCTGAGATCATACCCTGAGAACCTGAACCGGATAACACCGGCGTAGGGAAACCAAGGCAGCATAAGTTAATTGCTGCCGGATTGATCAGCATTTCTTGCAAGTTCATCTCCCGCTCTTATGAATCTAATAAGACGGAGGAACTTATGTTTTCCAAACTACTTAAAAGCATAATATTCTTGTGCTTTATATTATTTAGCAGTGCATCTCTTTTTGCCCAAACGATATCTGGAACTGTGACCGACGCCCAGAGCGAAGAACCATTAAGCGGTGCTAATATTTTACAGGTAGGCACCTCTAACGGGGTTTCGGCAGATGCGGACGGATCATTTACACTTGAGCTGCTCAACAATGAAGCTCAAAAGATTTCCGTTTCGTTTGTAGGATATAAAACCAAAACCCTTGAAGTCTCAGATAGTGAGGAATCGTACGATATTTCGTTGGTTTCTCAGACTATTATGAGTAATGAGGTTTTTGTTAGAGCGTTACGCGTTGATGAGGCATCTCCTATGGCCTATGAAAATATCAGCAGAGAAGAAATAAAGCGGCAGAATCTGGGACAGGATATGCCCTATATGATTAGTAGTACACCATCGGTTACCACAACATCAGACGCCGGCACGGGGATCGGATATACAGGTCTTCGCATCCGCGGTGTAGACCAGGGACGTATTAATGTGACGGTAAATGGCATCCCGATAAATGATGCGGAATCGCACAGCGTATTTTGGGTTAATATGCCCGACTTGGCCTCGTCAGTCGAGAATATTCAGATTCAGCGTGGTGTGGGTACTTCTATGCAAGGAGCAGCCGCTTTTGGAGCCACGATGAATATCCAGACTTCGCAAATGAGGCCGGATGCTTATGGAGAAGTTAACACGGCGGTAGGCTCTTTCAATACTCGAAAAGCAAATGTTATGCTCGGATCGGGTTTGATGGAAAATGGGTGGCAATTCGAGGGGCGACTCTCAAAAATTGAATCGGACGGTTATATTGATCGCGCTTTTTCTGATCTAAAATCGTTTTACCTGTCCGGTGCTAAACACGGAAAAAATAGTTTGTTGCGCGTTGATGTATTTTCGGGAGCTGAACAGACCTATCAGGCTTGGTATGGTGTATCCGAGAGCCGATTAGAAAACGGTGATCGCACGCATAATCCTGCCGGTATGGAAAAGCCTAACAGCCCATATGGTAATCAGACCGACAATTATCAGCAGGATCACTATCAGGTACATTATTCCTATCAGCTGAATGAAAACTGGAATGCTAATGCCTCGCTGCATTACACTTACGGTCGGGGTTATTATGAGGAATATAAAGCCGATCAGGCACTTACGGAGTATAATTTTGCCCCCATACAATTACCGGATACAGCTATTTCGCAGAGCGACTTAGTTCGTCAGCTTTGGCTCGATAATCATTTTTATGGAGGCGTATTTTCAACGCAGTACAGTAACAAAGACGATCGCTGGTCGCTAACAGTCGGCGGTGGATATAATGAGTACGACGGCGATCATTTTGGAGAAGTTGTATGGGCTGAATTTGCCGGAAATACAGATGTTGAAAATCAGTATTATGATAACAATGCCTTTAAGACAGATTTTAATACTTATATAAAGGCGCAGTATAATATCACCGATGAGTTAAGCGCTTTTGCCGATGCGCAGATTCGTCACATTACATATGAATTCCTGGGAAAAGATCGTCAGCCTACCCCGGGTGGTGGACAACAAGTGGTGAATGTTCAGCAAACCGATCAGCTCACGTTCTTCAATCCCAAGGGGGGACTGACCTATAATTTTCAGGATAACCAGCGGGTATACGCATCAATGAGTGTGGGTAATAAGGAGCCTACACGTGATGAGTACGTGAATTCTACGCCTGAAAACCGCCCCATGCACGAAACTCTCTACGATTGGGAAGCCGGCTACAAGGGGAATTTTGACCGCTTTTTTGTAGAAGCTAATCTGTACTATATGGATTACAAGAACCAGTTAATTCTAACTGGTGAGATAAATGATGTAGGGGCTTATATCCGTCAAAATGTACCCAACAGTTATCGAGCCGGAATAGAGCTACAGGGAGGCGTCCAACTTTTTGAAAACCTCGAATGGTCTGGCAATGCTACATTAAGCCGCAATAAGATTGAGGAGTATACTTCCTATCTTGATAACTATGACACCGGCGGACAGGAGGCAACCAGATATTCGGATACGGATATTGCCTTTTCTCCGAGTTTTATAGCCAATTCAAAATTACGCTTCAACTATAATGGGTTTTCTGCAGCGCTAAATACGAAATATGTATCTAAGCAATATCTTGATAATACCCAGACCGAAAGCAGAACGTTAGATTCCTATTTAATCAACGATTTGCAGTTCAGTTATGACTGGAGCACCACGCCTTTACTAAGTAGCCTTGAAGCAACCTTGAAGGTGAATAATATATTTGATGAGATGTATGAATCTAATGGTTATACCTATGGCTACATCTCTGGCGGTGAGCGGCAGTTCTTTAATTATTATTATCCACAGGCAGGACGCAATATTATGTTACAGCTATCGTTTAATTTCTAGATAGTTATGTTTTAGATGATTAGTTAAAAGGCGGGTCGATAGACCCGTCTTTTTTATTTTGATTCCAAGTTTAGCTTTCTTGCTTGGTTTCGGTAAAAAACGTTAAGTCTTCCTCTTTTTGTGAACGTATTGTAGGTGCAGCGCCTGCCTCATTGTCAATTACCTGAATAAATATTGCGCCAGTGATAATAAATACCGCTGAAATTATTTCCATCAAACTGGGATTTTCACCAATGCTAAGCCAGGCTATTAGCAAGGCTGCAATGGGCACCATATTTCCATAGAGCACGACTTGGGTAGGACCAAGTATTTTTAAGGCTCGTACCTTTACCCATTGACCAACACCTACCCCAATTGCTCCACCGGCTAAAATGGCAATCCAGGTCCATGTACCCAAGGACAGCCAGCTTACATCAACTAGATCAGGAGCAGCTATAAGAATATATATAGATCCGCCAATAGCAGTACGTAAGGCTACGATTGAAACGGACCCGTATTCTCGTGCCAAAGGTTTAATAGCATGTAACTCAATAACAGTGAGTGCCAGCGCAACGATAAGGATGAGGTCGCCCAGCCAGTATCCCTGTTCCGGCCGTAATCCATCCCAAGCCAAAACAACGGTGCCTATAACAGCAAGCAAAACTCCGGCGTAACCATACTTTCCCATTTGTTCGGTGCTACACAGATATCCGATTCCGGTACTGATGGCGGGACCAAGAGCCAACCAGAGCGAAGCACGGGCCCCGTGTGTTAATCCTAATCCTTCAATACCCAGCCAAGGCGCAAGGGTTGCACCAATTACAGAAACAAATAGGAGGCGAGGCCAGTCATCCCTTTTAATTTTAGGTAGAAAAGGAACTTTAGATGAAGTCCTTCTGCACTCGTTTCGATATTGCAAGTACATCACCAAAAACATAGCAATGCCCCCCATCGCAAAGCGCGATACGCTGAATGAGATGGGGGACATCTCAGCAAGAGCAATTTCGGCCAGAATAAAATTAGCGCCCCAAAAGAAGACGAATAATACCAGTAGGCCGTGATGTGGTAAAGCTTCTGCCTTTGCTGATGATTTAAGAGGTTTTGGCGTGGAGATAATACGTTTTAAATGTTAATTGTAAAGGGCACTTTGGTACTATTCCAGTGTAATACAACAGTTGCTGATTCTTGAGTAACATTCTCAAAATAAAACAGCAGACGTTCCATGAAATCGGCCTTTTGAGGTGCTACTGTAAATCGTAAAACGTCTTTAGATTTGTCGTATTGGGTGCCCCATGAAAGTTTTGAGTTTATGATGATTGTCCACTCATCTTTTCCGGGAATAGTATAGAGCGAATAAGTGCCGGCTTCCAATTCATTCCCCTCAATTGTTACATCATCAGAAACGACTAGTGCTGTGGATTCATTAGCTCCTGTTCTCCAAACCTTGCCGTAGGGTACCAGATCTCCAAAGATCGTCCGATCATTAATAGCGGGACGTCCGTATGTAATGGTTATATCAGTAGTACCGACAGTTTGGCTTACGGTTGCATTTGGGCTCACTCTGGGTTCTTCATTACCACGCTCCTGTGCGAAGGCTGCTGCTGAAATGAAAAGCGAGACCATTGCAACAAGTGATATCTTGATAAAAGCGGTTTTAATAATTTTCATAGCAAATATATTTAGTTTGGGATTTATGGCTTACAATTTTTAACCCAAAATGAATGGAGATCGTTTATCTATATTTACTTAAAGTTTAGTGCTTATACAAGTTGTTAGATTTGATTAAGTAAGTTTAATTTTACATCAAAATACTTTTTAAAAAGTGTTGAATTGCTTATATAAGCAAATAAGCAGTTGGTTTCAGCGGAAAAAAAGAATTAGGGCTAAAAAATAGTAATGGAGAAAAAGATAGGCTCTCGTTTTTCTGATGATATTGAAGAGCTTTTTAGCAGTGGCACTGTTATTTTATTTACCTGTTCAACCACTTCGGATTTCCCTATTCTATCAGTAAGTCAAAATGTTGAAGATATTTTAGGGTTTTCCCCTTCCTATTTCAGAGAACATGAGAACAGTTGGTCAGATCGAATTCACCCTGATGATAAAGAAGAAGTTTTTGCTCAGTTTCGGACTGTGCTAAATGAGGGTAGGACAGCAATAAACGAATATCGCTTTAAGACTAAGGGGGGAGATTATATTTGGTTGCGTGACGAAATAAAAGTCATTGAAAATGAAGATGGCGAAGAACTTATTTACGGTTCCTCTATAAATATATCTGACCGCAAGAAAGCAGAAATAACGCTCAAGGAAAACAAAACTGAAGAGCTAAAAAAGGAAGTTGCACGGCGGGAAGATGCGGAAAAGAAGCTTCAGAAGCGCCTCGAATATGAAAAGGTGATCTCCCAATGTTCAAAATTACTGTTGAAGAGTAACTCTTCGAAAGCGCTAAAAAGAAGTCTGCAATTACTTCAGGAGGTTACTGATGGCGATCGTGTGTTTTTGTATAAGAATAAAGAGAAGGATGATGAACTGTATTTAGATCCGGTACTAGAGGTAACAAAAGCAGGAGTTGATCCTATTATTGAAAATCTGGATCGAACGTTCAAATATTCGGATGTTCCCTGGTTGCATGAGAAGTTGTCTAACTTTCAAAAAGTCCATGCTAAGATTGATGAGCTGCCCGATCCCGAACAATCTATTCTACAAGATCAGCAGGTAGAATCCATTTTAGTGATTCCTTTTAGTATTGAGAATGAGTGGAAGGGGTACATTGGATTTGCCGACACACAAAAAAAACGAAAATGGAATGATGAGGAAATCTCGTTGCTGAGAACGGTTTCTCGAATTATTGCTGCTTTTGAAAAACGGAAGAGCATTGAGGAGTCACTGCTTGAACAGCGAAATTATACCAAAACGATTTTAGACAGTTTGCCGAGCATTTATCTGTTAATGGATGAAGATCTGCAATTTGTGGAGTGGAATAGTTATGCTGAACGTTATACCGGCTATTCAAGTGATGAGTTAAAATCGAAAACGGCTTTTGATCTTATTAAGCCTGAACATCGCGAATTGCTGGAAAAAGCAATAGATCGGGTCCGGGATCAAAAGGGAAAGGGCACCGAACTAGATCTCTTGACGAAGTCAGGAGAAACGGTACCTTTTTTCTGGCGTGGTTATTTTATTGAGTTCGGTAATGAAAGGTTTTTCTTATGTGTAGGGATTGATATTACCGAGCAAAAAAGGACGGAGCAGGAGTTGCGGCACGAGAAACGATTTAATGAAGCCCTATTAGAAAGTTTGCCCGGTATCTTCTATATGTTTGATGAAGAAGGACATTATCACCGGTGGAATCAAAACTTACTTGATCAAACAGGGTATACCGAAGAAGAGATGCAGCAGATTACACCGGATGTTTTCTTTGGTGAGGAAGAGTTGGATGTGGTACAAAAAGAGATTGGAAAAGTCTTTGAGCTGGGACAGTCAGAGGTAGAATCCAAGCTAAAAACAAAAGATGGAGAGAAGATACCATATTATCTGACAGGCAAATTATTTAAGCAAGATGGGGATAATTATTTGCTTGGTGTGGGGCATGATATGTCGGAGCAGGTAAAAGCAAGGGAAAAATTACGTAGAAGCGAGAAGCTTTTCCGTAATATGTTTTTGAATGCACCGGCTGGTATTGTTATGGTTGATCCTGAAAATAAGGTGCTGGACATCAACGAGAGCTTTGAAAATATGTTCGGATTTAGCGAGAAAGAGCTCAAGGGCAAAGATATTGATAAGGTTATCGTGCCAGAAGAAGAAAGGGGAAAAGCACCTCGAATGCCGTTGAAAGAATATGCTACTGAAAGTTTTAATAGAGAAGCCAAGCGTCTGACCAAAAATGGAGATCCTATTGATGTATTCATTGCTGCTATCCCGGTTTATGTGGATGAGGAACCCATTGCCGGCTTTGGGATGTATATCGATATTACAGAGGAAAAGCAGCATGAGCAGGAGATTACCAGCTCGCTAAAAGAAAAGAAAGTGATGCTCAAAGAAATACATCACCGGGTTAAGAATAACCTGGCTATTGTTTCGGGATTGTTACAGTTACAAATGTATGAATCAGATGACCCAATGGTGCGTGATACATTGGAGGAGAGCGAGCGGCGCATCCAAACGATGGCACTCATTCATGAGCAACTTTACAATTCTGACAGTCTGGGGAGTATTTCCTGTGACACTTATATAGGTGATCTTTTGGAGACAATTCGGAATACTATTGGTTCCAACCAAGATGTTAATGTAAATACCGATATTGGTAGTATAGAGCTCGATATTAAACAAGCAGTACCATTTGCGCTTTTAATAAATGAAGTGGTTACCAATTCATTTAAGCATGCTTTTGGTAGTGAAAATGAAAATAAAACTATTACGGTTCGGATAACCGAGGAGCATTGGCACGTCCAAGCACAC
>CAYNKF010000130.1:0-6963 GCA_964397705.1 uncultured Balneolaceae bacterium
AACAGGCTGGGAGGCAGGCAAAATGAAGCACCGTCTCCACCAAACGTAAATGGGATGGTATCACGATCGGCTACATTAAAGATTCCCAC
Organism: uncultured Balneolaceae bacterium; assembly: GCA_964397705.1. GTDB lineage: Bacteria > Bacteroidota > Rhodothermia > Balneolales > Balneolaceae > Fodinibius. The sequence goes on from CAYNKF010000130.1 coordinate 90, forward strand.
AATGGGCGAAGCACCCAAAATATTTACAGCTTCATAACGATCATTACTAATCGCATCGGTGGAATTTATAATGTCGGTTATAGCTACATACCAATCAACGGGAAGCGGGTGGAAGTTCTTTTGATTAGATGCATCAAAAAAATTTTCAATAACGGGAAGATTTGCGTAAAAGTCAGCGCTTTTTGCCACAGTAAGTGTGTTCATTTCCTTTTTTGTAAGCCCCTCAAACATACAAAAAGTAATCGGTTGGGATGGGACTGTATTATCACCGGAATGGAAATTATTGAGCAATATATATGGCTCTATAGGTGTTTCCACTCGTTATTTTCGGCAAAAAGCTGGGAGTGAAACTGATCCATAATTTGGCAAGAATTTACAATACCACCACAGTAGCCCGGTTCAAGGGCAATAGTAACACCCTCAATATTCGGCAGAATATGCTGAAATACCGGTTTCGATATATCAACGACTTGTCTGATTTCTTCATCAGTATAGCGATTGAAATCTTCAGAGTAATATTGTTTACCCTTGCCATGGATAAAGTAGTCGAGGTCGATATCAAAGAATATATTTTGGTCGTTTCGTTGGAGCAAAAATTCCTGGAACTGATCAAAATCCCTAAACTCAAAAATATCGTGATCATTTCCATTCATGTCTTTAACGGTACTCTGTTGATAATCCGTTGTATTTTGAAGCAGTATAATATCTCCAATTAGGTTGAGCCATGAGGCGCATAAAATATGTCCGTCATTCGTCTGGTCAAATTGCGCCCAAACGTAATTCGCTACATCAGAGAGGTTATTTTGGTTTAATTGTGTTAAACTTTTTTTCTGATTGTCAGGAACCGGGGCTAGGTCACGATGCCAATCAATGGTAATGAGCGTTGGTGCGGGTTGTTGTAGATGCCCTTCATCACTGAGGATGTTCCGCCATTTCAGCCAGAAAAAGAATGCAAAACGGTGCTCCATGATGATGGCTTTTTCGATAGATCGATCAATGCCACCGGGATGTGTGATTTGCTCGAGATGGGTGCCAGGCGGATTACAGGTATTAGGTTCGATATTTTCGTACATAAGTACTTATTTTATCCACAGTTAAAGAGCAATCGACCACATAAATTAGTAGACTTACCGTGAAGTTCAAGCTATAATTTCTTCGTTTTGCGGATGTAACACTCACCGTAAATCTGCGTAGTCGGCATTTAATTGTTAATAAATCATGAAGTCAGAATGAGAATATTACCTTGTAAAAATCTGTCATTGGTATTGTTAATTGTTGGATTAATGCAGTCGGCGACATTAGCCCAGTCAACGACATCATTTGATAAGCAGAAGTTGGATACCTACATGGAGAAATTGGATGAAGAAAATAAAATGATGGGATCTTTGAGCATCGACTCGGCCGGAAAAACGGTGTATCACAAAGATGTTGGATTTAAGCATGTAGAAAAGGAAGTGCGACCTAATATGGAAACGAAATATCGTATTGGTTCCATCACAAAAACCTATACTGCTACTATGGTGATGCAACTTGTTGATGAAGGCAAGTTATCATTGTCGAGAAAGCTGGCTGATTTTTATCCCCAAATACCGCAATCGGAGCAAATTACCATTGAGGATTTGCTTCGTCACCAGTCGGGCCTGTATAACTTCACGAATGCTTCAGATTATACGGATTGGATGACCGAGCCACGATCAAAAGAGCAGTTACTACAGATTTTTTATAAAGATGACCCCCAGTTTGAGCCTGGTACGCAAACCGGTTATAGCAATACCAATTATGTATTGTTGCAGTTTATTCTGGAGGATATTACCGACCAAAGCTATGCAGATCTACTACAAAACCGTATTGTGGATCCGCTAAATTTGGAGCATACACACTATGGCAATCGAATTGAGCCCTCCCAAAACGAAGCATATTCATATCAGTATCAAAATGATCAGTGGCAACAGGCACCACAGACGGCCCTCAGCATTCCGGGTGGCGCTGGTGCCATTGTATCAACAAATAGTGAGATGATTGCCTTTATTCGTGCACTTTTTGATGGCAGGCTGGTATCTCAGGAGTCGCTGGAAAAAATGACTAAAACGGGCCAGGGATTTGGTATAGGGTTAATAAAAGTACCGTTTCATGATAAATATGCTTTTGGTCATAACGGAGGTATTGATGGATTTCAATCGCACCTCTCCTACTTTCCCAACCAAGATGTAGCTATTGCTCTTACTACTAATGGGTTACAATACAGTTTGAATGATATATTAATCGGGGCATTAAGCATTTACTATGGACGTGATTTTGAAATCCCTAGCTTTGATCAAAAAACCATTTCGCTTAACGCTGATCAGATGCAAAAATATGTAGGGACTTATGCAACAAATAAGCTGCCGATGGATATCGAAGTTTTTATAGAGAAAAAAACACTGAAAGCTCAGGCTACGGGGCAGCAGGCTTTTCCACTTACAGCTAATAGCGAAACTAAGTTTCGATTTGATCCCGCCGGGGTGGTTATGGAGTTTGATTCGCTGGAAAACGGAAAGTATCAACACTTTACGTTGAATCAAGCCGGAGGTTCATATCCTTTTACGCGCAAAAGTGATTGATAGGAGATCAATGTTAGCCTGAATTTGTTCAGGTCCTAATTGGGTGTGTGGTAATATTATTTATGGGACAATAATTATAAGAGGTTGAAAGGTTTCGGTTGCCTGTAAATAACTGTATTTTTGGGGCTTCATTTCACACAATAAAAAATGGTATCACCTTAGTGAACTATCTCAGTTTTGCCCTCCGGGAAAAACGAATTTTATCGTTTGGTCTGTCTTTTACCTTTATGTCCAGCTTTGGACAAACCTTCCTGATTTCCCTTTTTGTCCCTTATTTTTTGAAGGATTTTTCGTTATCCAATGCTACATTCGGGAGCCTTTATTCAGTAGCTACGCTTATTAGTGCCGGACTATTGCCTTATCTGGGTAAATGGATTGATGACTTGCCTCTTCGGATGTATAGTCAGATGGTGATTACGGGATTACTGGTAGCAAGTATAACGGTTGCACTGTCGTGGCATGTAGCGGTATTATTTGTGGGATTAGTACTGCTCAGATTGTCAGGACAAGGGCTTAGCAGTCATACGGCACAGACCGCCATGGCACGTTACTTTGTGTATGAACGGGGCAAGGCACTTAGTATCTCTAGTCTTGGTTATCCTATCGGAGAAGGAATTTTGCCATTAGCCATTGCAGGACTACTTGGCATTTTTAGCTGGCGCTTGACATGGGGGGTTATCGTATTAGTGATTGCACTGTTTTTTATACCGCTTGTCCGTTATATCCTAAGTAAGAGCGAATACAAAGATGTTGAACATACCGAGAAAGATTCCCAAACGACCGACAGTAGCTGGGAAGTGTACCGAATGCTGGCAAAAGATTATCGTATCTGGTTGGTAACACCCGTGGTTCTACTACCACCCTTTTGGGCAACGGGGCTATTTTTATATCAGGTCTCGATTGCTGAGCAGCTTGGGTGGTCGGCAACATTAATTGCTTCGGCTTTTGTAGCCTTTGCAGCGAGCAGAGTGGTAAGCTCCATTTCTATAGGCCCGTTGATAGATTATTTTAGTGCGAAAACGCTTATCCCTTATTATGTACTGCCTTTTGGTGGGGGATTGGTGTTTGCCTATTATCATCCCGGTAGCTGGTCTGCCTTCGTTTATATGTTGCTTATTGGTGTTACTATGGGGATGGGAAGTAATATAAAATCAGCGTTATGGGCCGAACTATATGGCACAGATATTATTGGAACCGTACGGTCGGTATTTTCTTCGCTGATGGTTTTAAGTACAGCACTTTGTCCATTTCTGATGGGCTGGGCTATTGATCAAGGTATGGCTATGGAATCAATACTTTCGATAGCTATTGTTACTATCGGCATTGCTACTTTGATGGCTTATTCTGCATTTCGTTTTACAGTGAAGGGGGATACAGAAAAGTAGTGTTATCCGAATAGAAAGTGATCAAAATTGCTAAGACGCTTAGTAGTTTATCCCCAAAGCCGAATTATATATTGCGGTAGGTTCAGAAAACTCAGCATATTTCTTTCCTCGTCATGAATACCAGTAGGAACGTTATTTCGAGTTAAGTAATTAATTATGCAAAAGGGATTTAATTTATTAATATAATTCAACATTAAATCGATTAATTAGAAACAAACACTAAATAATAAAAAGGGGTAACATGTTAGATCGATTACGTTCTTCCAAGTTAGGTGAATTTGTAGATGCCGGAACATCAGCAGCAATTTTTCGAATTTTTGTCGCCTTCTTTATGCTCTACGGTCATGGCTGGGGTAAGTTGATGAGCGTATTCGGAGGCGAATTTCAATTTTTGGATCCTATAGGGATCGGTCCAACAGCATCATTAATTTTAGCTGCCTTTGCCGAAGCGATATGTTCACTTTTAATTATAGCTGGATTCTGGACTCGTCTGGCTTCATTAATATTAACTATTAATATGGCTGTGGCGGTATTTTTTGTACACCTGCCCGGTGGTGACTGGTTTGGTGATATGGAGCTTCCGGTACTATATTTACTATCTTTTATTGTTATTTTCTTGCTTGGACCTGGCAAGTACTCTATGGATAAAAGTTAGAAATTAGTTCGAAAGGATAACTTTATAGAGGGGGGAGTATCTTCAGGTACTCTCCCTTTTTATTTATGTAGTTTGTAAAATGAAATTTTTGAGTCACTGTAATTATAATTTTTTGCCATTACTCTTACTCCTATCCATTTCCGTATTAGGTTGCGGAAAGCATGCTGAGACGGATTCGCACAACAAGAAAGGTACTACAACAGACTACTTTGGATCACCTGGTTTTGAATCTGTAAATACAGAACAGGTTTTTGTATATAACTGTGGTGATACTCTCCAGTTCACTGCTCATGTAACCAAAGACAGTACCTGGCTTTTCTTGTCAGATACAACGCTCAAAGTACTGCCCGCAAAAGCCGGCTCGGGCGCCCGATACGAAGGGGGTTCCTATTTGTACTGGAGCAAGGGCAAGGAAGCTATCCTACAAAAACCGGAAGGCTCATTCATGACTTGTCAGTCTGTACCCCAGGAGCGTTCCTGGGCGGCAGCAAAACTCCGGGGGATCCACTTTAGAGCCTTGGGACAGGAACCCGGCTGGTTTTTAGAGCTTGAAAAAGATAACCAGCTTACATACGTAGGAAACTATGGCAGGGATACGTTAATCTTTGAATCCCCCGTACCTGATACAGGGGGCCAAGGCAGAAGAACAGTTTATCGAATAAAAAACGCCCAGCAATCACTTGAGCTTGTAATTGCAGACACCCCCTGTACAGATATCATGAGCGGCTACGATTTTCCACAAACCGTAACAGTAACTGTAGACGGTGAAACCTACAGAGGTTGTGGTCGATACCTTCAATAGGTCGTTTGGTTCAAGGGTTATTGCATATATTCAACTAGCTCCCAGAGTTCAACCTTAATGAGATCCCTGGTGTTATAAATCGTTTCAAAAAGCTCGGGTACATTGCTATTTTTGCCCATGGTTTGTTGGATGATTTCTTCGTTCAATCCAAACTCGAAATGTTCCAGCTCCTTAAAATGGTTACCGGTTGCAAAATTATATCCGTAATTCATTCCTGATGGTAAGATGAGAGAATGTACTTCCCAGCCGACCATTCGATTCCGTTCTATTCGTTCTAAGTGGATGGGTTTGGCAATTTCATCCTCAAGCATTAAGTAGTCGGGGTCTTTACCCTGCGCCACCTTCATATAATCCATTGACATATAGCGGCTTGGTGTTGATCCTGTATCGGCAAAAGCGCTATTTTTGACCCTCCAAATTTCGGATTTCATAAGAATGGCAAGTTTGGAAAGTTGTTCCGTACCTCCTTTGGTCGTTGGAGAAGGTATAAAGCCTGGTGTATTACTTTCAGAAAAATAATCACCCAGATCATTTATAGAAGAAGAAACGGTGATACTCACAAAATTATAGTTACTTTTCTCACCGCCCGGAAACTTCACCTTATATAAATACCATCTTTTCACATCATCATTTTTCAGAAGAGACGAAAATCCCAATTTAAGATTTCTGTCAACTACCTTCAAAAACCGATCGAGTTGCGTTTGATTGACTTCCAGGTAGTCAATCTTTTTGTAAAGACCATCCCTTGTTTGTCCAAATGAAGATGCAAAAAAGATTAAACACAGTATAAAAGAGAAGAGTAGTTTCTTCATGACAGCCCCTGCTTTTTATGAAGTTGTACTTTCAATTAAAACAATTTGTTGTACAAATGCACTATTCAACTGTTTTTTAATAAGTTAAGCTTAATTACAGCATAGGAAACAGGTTATAGAAGATCACATTGGTATTTATTAGTACAATCGATTTTTATTTAAGGATTAAAATGTTTTCTTGAGAAAGCCGTAGGATTGAAAGATGTGCCTGGGCAGCAAAAATTTTAATTTAATATGACGTTAAGTAATTGGAGAGCCCAACAATGAAGTTATTTAAAGCACTAAGTTTCTTATTAATTATTTCTCTATCAGTCTGGAGCTGTGGCTCCGGTGGAGGAACAGGACCAGACAATGGGGGTGGCAACAACGGGGGAGATAATGAACCAGATCCCGTTGAGTATAGCTTATCAGTGCTAAAAACCCCATCTGAAGGAGGATCGGTGGATCCTGCAGGGGGGACATATGAAGAAGATACTGAGGTAACAGTTGAGGCTACAGCAAATGAAAGGTTTTCATTTCGGGAGTGGACTGGAGCTGTAAGTTCCCAGGCAAATCCGGTGACAGTTACAATCACCGAGGATACGGAGATTACGGCTAATTTCAATGATTTACGGTCGGTA
>CAYNKF010000131.1:0-6921 GCA_964397705.1 uncultured Balneolaceae bacterium
AGGCTGGTTTGCGCTTCAATCAACGGAAAAAGAAATGAAGACGTTGCCCGAAAATCCTCCTACAGACTCTGCCGGATTACCCATGGCTATTCACTATGTATAGGATTTCTTGGATCCAGAAGCGGATATGAATTATTCATTCTTATCCTCAAGAATGTTCTCATATTTGGCACCTGCTTTGTACACACGGTTCACCCCGTTAAAAGCTGCAATTCGATAAGCTTCGCTTAGCGTAGGATAATTCATGACGTGATTGATAAAATATCGGATGTCCCCGTCATATGACATAACCGATTGTGCCAGGTGGATGAGGTTAGCAGCATCCGCACCCAAAATATGTACCCCCAACAGTTTTAGGGATTGTGTGCTAAAGACTAGCTTAAGCATGCCTTCGGAATTATTGCTCATATTTCCTTTAGCAATATTTTTGAAGTAGGCTCGGCCAACAGTGATATCCAAGCCCATTTCTTCAGCGTCCTGTTCGGTGATACCGATGTTTGAAATCTCCGGTATCCCATAAATACCGTAGGGAATTTGGTCAGGTACGTCCATCGTTGGAATGCCAAACATATTACAGGCTGCTAATCTGCCTTGAGAAAAGGAAGCAGAAGCCAGACGCGGGAATCCGATTACATCACCAGCAGCAAAAATATTATCAAGATTTGTTTTATAGGAGTCGTCGGTAATGATGAAGTTGCTGTCATCGGTTTCAACGCCTACGCTATCCAGATTAAGGCCGTCGATATTTGGCTTTCGGCCTCCCAAAAAGAGTACGTGTTCCGTTTCAATAACTTGCAGGCGCTTGTCATCTGATTTGGACCTAAATTTTATCTCAGTGAAATTTCTCAAAGCGCTAAAAGATACATCTTCAACACTCACATTCTTTTTTATGGTAATTCCCTTTTTTCGCAGAGAATCTTTGAGATGCTCTTTAATTTCGTAATCCAGAAAGGTGAGATAATCTTTCTGGCCACTTAATAATGTAACACGTGTTCCCAGCGCTGCAAAAATGGTGGCATATTCTATGGCATTAACTCCAGATCCAATAATCACCAGACGGCGGGGAATGTGCGTGATATCCAAGATGGATTTATAGTCAAGCACTTTGTCATTATCAACCTCAAAGTTTTGAGGTTTAATGGGACTACTTCCTGTACTAATCAGAACATAATCGGCTGTATAGGTTTCAGTAGATCCAATATGTGTTTCTACCTCTACTGTATGTTTGTCTTTGAGACGGCCAAAACCACGGGCAACATCCACCTTATTTTTGATGAGGTCATTTTTAACTTTTTGGTTCTCTTTTTCCAGAATTTCCTGCTTGTATTGCAGCAGATCGTTCATCTTAAACCGTTCATAGGGCTTTTTGTGCTCATGGTCACCAAACTGTTCATTAAAATCGAGGATATTCTTAGCAGCCTCGCGAAGGGCCTTGCTGGGTACGGTCCCAGTGTTGATCCATGTTCCTCCTAAGTATTTTTTATGGGATTCAACAACTAAAACGTCCTTATCAAATTTAGAACTTTGCATGGCACAGGCAAAACCGGCAGGTCCCGTTCCGATAATAATAACATCGTAATCTCGACTCATAATGGAATCTATAAACTAAAAAGTGAAACTGAATTTACATCCAAAAAATAGAACAAAACGATGAGTAAATCTCCATTTTTTAAGTTCAAGCAAGTAACATAAAATGGAACGATTTACAATCTATTTTTGATTGGTACTATGCATTAAAGGTGCTAAATTTAAGGTATTGCATCGAAACGAGATAACATTATTACAATTTATTTTTTTAACAACTATTTAAAACCAAAAACTTATTATTATGGCTTACGAATTACCTGATCTACCATATGATTACGATGCGCTTGAACCACACATTGACGAACGGACGATGAAAATTCATCATGGCAAACACCATCAGGGATATACCGATAAAGTGAATGCCGCTTTAAAAGGTTCTGAATTTGCGAATTTACCAATTGAGGAAGTTCTGCAGCGTATTACAGAAGTACCTGAAGATATTCGACAAGCGGTGATCAACAATGGCGGTGGATATGCAAACCATAAATTGTTTTGGACGATTCTTTCTCCCAATGGCGGCGGAGAACCTACCGGTGATATTGCCTCTGCCATAGATGAAAAATTTGGCAGTTTCGAAGATTTTAAAGAAGAATTTAACGATGCAGCAACCGGTCAATTTGGTTCTGGATGGGGCTGGTTGTGTGTAAATAAAGATGGCGGTCTCGAAGTACTGTCAACGGCCAATCAAAACAGCCCTTACATGAATGGATTGACGCCGATTCTGGGTGTTGATGTTTGGGAGCACGCGTATTATCTGCACTATCAGAACGAGCGCGGCAAATATGTGAACAATTTCTGGAACTTGGTCAACTGGGATCAAGTGAATGAATACTACAACGACGCTCAATAACAACTTCTTGAAACATTGAGGTTGTAAAAAATTAAAAGCACTCCGTCAGCAGGCGGGGTGCTTTTCTTCTTACATACTTCATAAATGAGCCTTATATTTGACGTTTAACATAAAGCCGAAATAAATACATTTAGTTATGCAATTTGGACTTGGAGCAGGCCCTGACGTTTCTTGGATGCGCGAAGAATTAACCGATCTGGGTATTGAGGAACTGGAAACTGTTGATGATGTTGATCGTGCAATGGATGAATATAATGATGGCACCATGCTAATGGTGATTAATTCTGTTTGTGGATGCGCTGCAGGTAATGCGCGTCCGGGAGTTAAGATTGCACTTGAGGAATCAGAGATCAAGCCTGATCATATGGTTACGGTTTTTGCCGGACAGGATAAAGAAGCTACAGAACGGGCTCGTGAGTATTTTAGTGAGTATCCCCCCTCTTCGCCCGCTTTTGCTTATTTTAAGGATGGTGAAATTAAGGCTATGATACCACGTCATCGTATCGAAGGACGAACTAAAGTAGAAATTGCTGATGACTTGAAAATGGTGTTTAAAGCTTTTGACGGTGAAGAAACCGAGGAAGCAGAAAGCTAAGTATAGATACTTACTCTTACAGTTTTTAAAGCCGATAGGTTGTTCCTATCGGCTTTTTGTATTTTGAAAAGGTTGTATTGAATTACGATCAGGTAGTTAGAAAAAATAGGGAAACAATAGCCTCGGAATTCCGTAGGGTATTTTCGTTGATGGTTGTATATTGAATTCTAGCTTATGTTTCATGTTTATAGATAATGAAATAGCACTTATTGGGAGATTGTAAGAAATAAAAGTCACTGTTATATGGGGCAACGGTTAACATATTGGATATTCTTAGGTGTTATCGGTTTTGCAGTATTCTTTGTACTGCATCCTTTTGTTTCTTTTAATGCCGGAGCACCTATAGAACAGAGCAAGTCTACCATTGAGTATAAAACTGCTGAACTTGCCCAGCGTCTGGGTTTTTCCACAGACAGTCTGCAAGTTATGACCGAGCGAACCCAGCATTTGAACTATTATAAAACGTTGCAGGACTCCGCCCAGGAAGATCTCCCACCTCCGGCAGAGCTCAATAAAAATGGCGTACATCTTACAGGATGGAAGGTGAGTGTCGGAACCGCTCAAGACGAAGACGATGGGTACTCCCACGAAGCCAGTAACTTTATGAGTGAGCTGGGACGCCTTAGTATCCGGTATGATCATGAGGGTAAGGTGCGTCGTCTGTCGAAATATGCTGATAATCCCAATCCTACATTTGTTTCGGGGGACTCTCTTTTCTCAATTGCCAATCGGGTTGTACAAGATATTTTTGGATATAACCTTGAGCATTACCAATTAGATTATGTGGATATACGGGATACGTTGCTAACAACAGAACCCGGATTTGGGAAGCATTCCGTAGAGTTGTCGGATTCTAGGGTTGGTAACAATATGGTTTTTCAATGGATTAAGAAGGGCATGGGGGCTTCGGGGCCTCAAGAGTTATCGCTGGAGGTAAGGCCAATTATTCGGGAAAATAATACGCCCAATATGGCAAATATTCAGTATGGGGTTTCCATTGAGAGTTTTAAGGCATTGGATAAACTTGAGCCCGAACAGATTGATCCGGTTCGAAATATTAGTTATGTAGATTTAGCAACAACGTTTGGCTCGCTGGCAATTCTGGCTGTTCTAATTGTTTTCTTGGGGATTAAGTTCATAAATAAGGGACAGGTAGAGTGGAGACGTGCAATCTTTATGTTAATTAGCGTTCTACTGGGGGTACTGGGGTGGCGGGTATTTTATCTCATAAATTCCGTGAATGACTTCTGGAATCAAACCAGCGAAGCTCTCTTTATACTAAATAATCTCATCGTTGCAGCAATATTGGGTTTGTATGCTGCTTTGGCCTATATCGGATGGGAGGCTATGGCACGAGCTCAAGATGAAGAACAATTACATTTGATAGATGCATTTTGGCGGAAGCGGTTTTTCTTTAGGGAAACGGGCGAAGGACTCCTGCGTGGATATGCTTTAGGTGGCGGATTACTGGGAATACTTAGCATCAGCTTATTTTTGCTTGGCACCCAATATTATCAAGCTGATAGCCAGAATAGCTTTAGTGAAGCAATTATGCAGCCTAAACTGTTGACAATCAACATGGCAATATGGATTAATGTATGGTTGGTTTCGCTTGGACATGTGGGGGTAACATCTGGTTTTCTACAGTCCAAAATCAACAACCGTTGGTTGTTTTATGGAGCTGGAATGCTCTTACTTGGAGTTCTTTTTTCAGGATCAGGCATTTTATTTGAGATCATTGGTACAGAATGGTACGACATTATGGTTTTCTCAGTAATAGGGGCTGTTACACTTTTTGCGATGCAAGGATCCGGACTTCTATCCTTTGCAACAGGATGGTGGGTGTTTATGTCGGTCTTGCTGGTGATGCCATACTGGGGTTCATCGAGTATGAATGTTGCCTATATAGCGTGGACACAATTCTTTATCTTAGGATTACCATTTATTTTTGGATTAATCGCTTATAAATATGGAAACTCCATTTCAGAAATAGGGGGATATATTCCTGAGTATCAAGAGCGGATGGCCAATCACTTGCGGGTAGAAAAAGAGATTGAGATTGCTCGCGAAAGTCAGTTTAAATTAATGCCTCTTCGTCCGCCATCTGCAGAAGGAATTGACGTGTACGGATTTTTTATGCCTTCATTCGAAGTGGGCGGAGATTACTTTGACTATATCGTAGGTAGTAATGGTACGGCAGATAGCCAAGTATTAAATATGACTATTGCCGATGTTTCCGGAAAAGCAATGAAGGCAGCAATGCACGCGGTTTTTACCAGCGGATTATTGCTTTCACGCCTCCATAAAGATGCTCCGGAATCCATTTTGCGAGAAATTGCCCCAACCCTTCATACCAGAACGGACCGGCAGACATTCATTACGTGCATAATCGCACAATATCATCTTGAAAGCAGAATGCTTAAATTAGCTAATGCAGGGCATTGCTTACCTATATTAAAACGTGATGGAGATGCTGAATTTATTACTACGCCAGCCCCTAAATACCCGTTAGGATTACAAGCGAACGTAGATTATCAGGCGCATGAGGTACAGCTGCAGAAAGGAGATTTCCTCTTACTTTACTCCGATGGATTGCCGGAGGCCGTAAATCCTCAGGGCGAACGTTTCGGTTTCGAGAGTTTAATATCATTAGTTGAATCACTGGATACCGAACAGCTGCCCAGCAACGAAATTTCGATGAATATCAAACGGAAAGTTCAAAAATTTAGCGACTATCAATTGGCTGATGATACCACTATCATATGCCTCAAGATATAGGGACGTGTAGATCAAAGATTTGAACATTCTCTAATAAGAAAATCAATTTTATATGGCACAAGACAATAATTTTTCTGGAATGGATATCCCCCCACAGCTCAAGAAGGTGGGCAGCAATATCCAATATATCATATTGGTAGCATTGGTTGTGGTGGTAGCTTTTTCCTCTTTCTTTACGGTAAATCCTGAGGAGGTTGGAGTTGTAACCCGATTTGGCGAATTCACTCGAACGGCTTATCCCGGACTAAATTTTAAAGCTCCTTTTATAGAGGAGGTACGATATGTACCAGTGGAACGACAGCTAAAACACGAGTTCGGTTATCGCACAACCAGTTCTGGAGTACGGTCAACCTATCAAAAACAGGGTTATTCCGATGAGTCGTTGATGCTCACCGGTGATTTGAACCTGGCTGATGTGGAGTGGGTCGTGCAGTACAGGGTGGACGATCCCTATGATTTTTTGTTTAAAATTCGAAATCCTGAACAAACGCTGCGCGATATTTCTGAATCTGCAATGCGCCAAATTGTTGGAGACCGCACCGTGAACGAGGTACTTACCGTTGGTCGTGCTGAGGTTGCTATGAAAGCACAGGATTTGATCCAGAGAATCTGTGACGAATATGAATCGGGGATTCAAATTGAACAAATAGTGCTACAAGATATCAATCCGCCCGACCCGGTAAAACCGTCTTTTAATGCCGTTAATGAAGCTCAACAACAAAAAGAAACGCTGATTAATCAGGCAAAATCTGAGTATAACAAGGTAATTCCCCGTGCAAAGGGGCGTGCTCAGGAAACAATCCAGCGAGCTGAGGGATATGCAGTCAATCGCGTCAATCGCGCCGAAGGCGAAGCCTCTCGCTTCAATCAGCTTTATGAAGAATATGTAAAAGCTCCTGAGGTAACGAAGCGGCGTTTATATCTTGAAACCTTAGAAGATATTCTTCCCAAATTGGGTAACAAAATAGTTACCGATCAAAACGGGAACAGCGTTTTGCCGTTGCTGCAGATGCAAATGGATGGCGTGAACGTGAATAAGTCAAATGCTAACTCAAACAATCAGGGTAATTAGATATGAAGAATTGGAAAAGTATTTTCTTACTTGTTGTTT
>CAYNKF010000132.1:0-5472 GCA_964397705.1 uncultured Balneolaceae bacterium
TTTATGTGACAAAGCATGAGGATACCGGTGGATTAATCAGTGAGCAAACCGTTAAAGAACAATTGCTTTACGAAATTGGTGATCCAGCTGAATATATTACCCCCGATTGTATTGCTGATTTTACATCTCTTAGCCTAGAAGAAGCGGGACTGAACCGGGTTAAGGTATTCGGGATAAAAGGAGAACCCGAAACCGATACCTATAAAATTTCTGCAAGTTATAACGATGGCTATAAGCTGTCATCCACGTTGGTATATTCCTGGCCCGGAGCTTTAAAAAAAGCAAAAAGAGCTGGGGAAATACTGCAGGGCAGGGCCGATGCACTGGGACTTGAATATGACGATTTTAGAGTGGAATATGTTGGAGTAAATGGATGTAGCGAGCAACCCATTACAGAAGAGCAACTGGAGGCAGAACATGAAGAAGTGCAGATACGTGTTTCTCTTTCAGGGAGCAGTAAAGAAGATTTAAATCGTTTTGGAAAAGAAGTAGCCCCCCTCATTTTGACCGGTCCCAGTGGAGTTACCGGATTTGCGGGTGGACGTCCCAAAGCGAGTGGCATTGTAGCTTATTGGCCCGCTCTTTTAGATAAGACAGCTGTTTCTCCAAGGGTTCGGATCTATTAATGCTTATAGTGAATTAACTTAGAATTTTGGCGTAATATTTCGGATTTTATAACATTGAAAATAAAATAGTAAAAAAGAGTATCTAATAAATGGTTATTGGAATTATTGGCGCAAGTATTTCGGGACTTATCGCTGGCAAGCGATTGGCTAAAGCCGGGCATGATGTTACTATCATAGAAAAGGATCGATCTCTCGGTGGACGACTTAAGACAGTAGAGCTTGATAACCTGAATGTAGATGTAGGACTTACCCATTTTGACATTAATACGAATACCTTTGATTCTTTTGTGAAAAAGCAAGTAGAGAAAGGGGCAGTACAGAAATGGACAAAAGACTTTGGCCTATACGACGGGATGGAGGTTTTTGATGTTGACCCCAATTCTGATTCCCGTCAAACGTATACTGGAACTAATGGCCTTCAAACCTTAGCTGAGAGTATGAGCCGCTGGGTCGATATTAAATCGGAAGAGAATGCCGGAGGGTTGACATACATTGGTCCGGATCGCAGTAAAAAGCGTTCCTGGATGATTAATCTGACCGATATCAGCGTTTTTGAATGTGATGCCGTAATTATTGCCACCTCAGCTATAGATGCTTACGGAGTATTGCAAACAGCACAGAACAAAACAGAAACACGCCGAATAATTCGACATATTGATGAGGTACGATATGATGGTTGTTTCTCATTGGCTGCAACCTACAGTGACCAAGAAGTACCTGGATGGAAAGGTATTGAATGTGAAAAAAGTTCTGTAAAATGGATTAGTAATGAGTCCTCAAAGTTAGGTGCTGATCAGACAGCGATTGTATTACAATCTACTCCTGAATTCTATCGTCAGTATTCACAGAAAAGTGAGGAAGAGATAAAAGAACGACTTCTTGAGGAGGGATCTAATATTTTGGGATCTTGGGTCCGGAGCCCCAAATCCACTTATCTTGAGAACTGGAAGTACTTTAAAACGAAGAATCCTATTGATGAATATTTTATGGAGTTGGAACTTGAGGATGCTCCTCTTGCGTTAATAGGAGACTACCTAGGTGGTTCTTCTTTGGAAAACGCCTTTGTATCAGGGTATAACCTGTCTGAATATTGGAAAAAGAAATATACTGAAGTTACTGCATAAAAATTACTGTATAATAATCTGAGAGAGTCAGATAGATAAAAAGGAAGGTCCCGTGGGGTCGCTGCGAAAGCTCAATCAATATTTTAAAAAATATAAGGGAACCATTATTCTGGGTTCTCTTTTTCTAACCGCTTCAAACTTCTTTTTGATTTGGATACCGGTATATCTGCGACGTACGGTGGATGAAGTTTCCAATATTAACATCGAAAAATCCCCTGATTCTTTTGATACTATTTTTGAAGTACTTTTTACCAGCAGTGCAAGTTGGGTGCTGGCTAAAAATGCATTGCTGCTTGTGGGGGCAGTTCTTCTGTCGGGATTTCTATTATTTGCCACCCGCCAAACGCTAATTGTTGCTTCCAGAAAGATTGAGTTTGATCTGCGTAACGATATTTTTGATAAACTGTTGAAGCTTCCACAGCGGTTTTATAGCAATTACGAGTCCGGTGAAGTCTATGTTCGCGCAACAGAAGATGTATCCAAAGTACGAGAATATTTTGGTCCTGCCTACATGTATACCATTAATACGTTAACGCGTATGGGCTTTATTATTACAATGATGATCATTGTAAGTCCGGAACTGACGATGTGGGCTCTTTTGCCGCTTCCATTCCTTTCTGCATTTGCCTATTGGGTAAGCGGTTATATCAACGACTACTCTCGGATTATACAAGAACAGTATTCTACGATAGCAGGACGTGCGAAGGAGTCATTTTCAAGTATCCGTTTGATTAAAGCCTATAACCGTGAAGATTATGAGAGGCAGCGCTTTGAAGATGAAAGCGAATCGTATCGTAAGAAGAAGTTGCGCCTTGATCTTGTTGAGTCGCTTTTTCATCCCACACTAAATTTATTGATTGGGTTGTCAGTAGTGATAGTTGTTTGGAAGGCGGGGCAGTTGGTTATCGAAGGTCAGCTTACTGTTGGAAACATTCTGGAATTTATTGTGTATGTCGCTTACTTGACTTGGCCGGTAGCCTCATTGGGATATACCGTCAATCGTTTTCAACAGTCGATGGCGTCTTGGAAGAGAATTGATCAGGTATTGACTGAAGATGTCAAAATTGAGGACAAAGCATATACTGATCAGGAAATAAATGAAATAAAAGGATCAATAGAATTTAAGAATGTATCATTTAAGTACCCAGGGGCTGAAGAATATGCATTAAAAGATGTAAATCTTAAAGTTGGGGCGGGCCAAAACGCAGCCATAGTAGGGCGAACGGGAAGTGGAAAAACTACGTTAATAGAATTAGTACCGCGCCTGTTCGATGTTACGGAAGGCGAGATTTTAGTTGACGGAAAAAATATTGAATCCATTCCGTTGCAAATACTTAGAGAAAGTATAGGTCTCGTACCCCAAGACACATTTTTGTTTTCTGATACCATCGGAGAAAACATTGCATTCGGCACGAATAATGCCTCGGAAGAAGAAATTGAAGAAGCTGCTGAAAAAGCCAAAGTACGCGACAATATTTTGGAATTTGATAAAAAATTTGAGACCATATTAGGAGAACGAGGTATTACTTTGTCGGGCGGACAAAAACAAAGGACCGCCATCGCGAGGGCCTTGATTCGAGATCCTAAAATTATAATACTCGATGATTCGTTAAGTGCAGTAGATACTAAAACTGAAGAGGCCATTCTACAACATCTCAGAAAAGAACTTAAAGGAAGGACAACTTTAATGATAAGCCATCGCATCTCAACGATAAAAGATGCAGATATTATATATTATCTTGAAGATGGAACTGTTGTAGAACAGGGAACTCATGAAGAGTTACTTGAACAAGAAGGTCGTTATTCAGTGATGTATAACAAGCAACTAATCGAACAGGAGTTGGCTGAAATTTAACGAATAAAAAACAAATAGAATCAACAACGAACAAAGATTGATTGTTTGACCGCAATCTAATCTAAAAATATAAAGAGGTATCACAATGATTATTGTACCATTAGGTGTCGGTTCTGCTACACCAACGGCTACCCGTCACCTTTCATCAGTAGCCGTATGGAGAGAAGGCAGCGTTTTCTTATTTGATTGTGGAGAAAATGCACAAATGAGAATGCTGCAAGGTGGATTAAAACGTTCACAAATCGATTGTATCTTTATCTCGCATTTTGATACAGATCACTATTCAGGGCTTATTGGGTTGCTTTCGACTCTTCAGCTTCAGCGAAGAGACCGGGAATTAACTATCGTAGGCCCGGAGGGAATAAAGGAATTTGTAGAATGGAATTTTGACTTTGCTAATATTGATATCAACTACCCGCTCAACTTTGTAGAAGTTGAAGAAGGTTTTGAAGAGGAGCGTGTTGTCGATGAAGATGAATTTTATGTTGAAGCACGCCCGCTGAACCATACTAAATTCTGTATTGGTTATCGATTCCAGGAGAAAGATAAACCTGGAAAAGTTGATGCTGAAAAAGCACAAGAACAAGGCATTAGCGAAGATTGGCAATACAAAGAATTGAAGGCTGGCAATGATGTTGAACTTGATGACGGTACTGTTGTAAAATCAGCAGATATTGTCGGACATCCGCGTCCCGGTGATAGCTTTGCTTACATCACGGATACCAAATATTGCCCTAATTCTGTGAAGTTGGGGATGAATACTAATGTTCTTTTCCATGAGGCTACATTCAGCGAAAGTCTTTCTGAGAAAGCCGAAGAAACGGGCCATTCGACAGCGAAAGATGCAGCGCGTGTAGCAAACGAAGCTAAAACTAAGCTGTTGGTAATCACACATTTCTCAGCCCGGTATACTAATGAATATGTACTACTTCGCGAAGCCCGTGACGATTTCTTTCCAACTTGGGTTGCAACTGAGTTACGCCCAATCTTTACTGACCCAGCTCATGAGAAGGGAATTATTCAGCCGAAGGTTTATTTGAAGGAGATCAATCAGAATAAAAATGGCGGTGATGATAATGGTGGTAATGGCAGGTCTTCCTCTTCTGACAAGAAGAAACGTGGTCGAAAAAAGAAAAAGCGTTTTCGTAAACGGAAAAACTATTCTGGAAAAGGAAAAAAATCCCGAAGCAAGTACAGCAAGAGTAGTGACAGCGATTCCGGAAGGAAAAGAAAGCGCAGAACTAAAAGCAGAAGCAAGAAAAAAGATAAAAACAAGAATAAAGATGGTGGTAACAACGGTGATCAGCGTCAACCAAAGCAGATTACACCGCGTACCCCATTCGATGATTTCGACCGCTTCTAAATAATATACAGCGTGAGCAATTCAACAACTGATAAAGCTGTCGACTCGGACTTGCTTCGGCGGCTTTATCAATTTATTCGTCCTTACCGATGGTATGTATTACTCGGCATTGCACTTACTCTGAGTGCGGCCTTCATGGGAACAGTACGTCCTAAGCTTACCCAAATTGCAGTAGATGAGTACATTCGCAATAAGGATTTCCAAGGCTTACTTTGGATTGTATTATTGCTTGTCGGAGCTTTGGTCGGTGAGTTTTTACTGCTTGTTGCTAATACCTACTTAACTCGCTGGTTTGGACAGGGTACCTTGTTCAATTTGCGTAACGCAGTATTTCAAAAGATACAATCGCTGCACGTACAGTTTTTTGACAAGAACCCTATCGGCCGATTAATTACTCGTACCACAAGCGATATTGAAGCGCTGAGTGATCTTTTAAGTGACGGAGTAGTAAATATCATCGGGGATATGTTTCGCATTTTCTTCATACTGTATTTTATGTTCAGT
>CAYNKF010000132.1:5482-6891 GCA_964397705.1 uncultured Balneolaceae bacterium
GCTGGGAGTTGTCCTTGGTTGCGATCTCAGTATTGCCCATCTTGTTTTACGCTACCTTTGTGTTCAAAGCAAAGGTGCGGGTTTCATTTCTTAATGTTCGTGATCAGATATCCCGACTAAACTCTTTTGTTCAGGAGCATATCAACGGAATGGCCATCGTTCAGCTATTTAGCAAAGAGGAACGGGAACGAGAAAAATTTAAGGATATCAATGCTGCTCATCGCGATGCGTATATCGAAACAATTTTTTACTTTGCCATCTTCTGGCCACTAGTAGAAATCATTGCCAGTTTGGCTATGGCTTTGGTGATTTGGTATGGAGGGGGGCGTGCCTTAATGGGGCAGGTGACCTTTGGAATCTTACTGGCTTTTATACAATATGTGCGTGATTTCTTTCGGCCTATACAGGGACTATCTGAAAAGTTTAACACCCTACAATCTGCGCTGGCATCATCAGAACGTATCTTCAATGTGTTGGATACCGAAAATGAAATCACCGATCCGGATAAGCCTGAACATATCGGCAAGGTGAATGGTGAAATTGAGTTTAAGAATGTATGGTTCGGCTATAACAAAGAGGAGACTGTATTAAGGGATGTCTCTTTTAAGGCGAAGCCTGGGAAGACCATTGCTTTTGTAGGGGCAACCGGGGCCGGAAAATCAACCATCATTAATTTGTTGCTACGGTATTATGATATTGATGAAGGAGCTATAAAGATTGACGGCAAAGATATAAGAGATCTGACTTTGCAAGAACTACGATCTAATTTTGCATTGGTACTGCAGGATAATGCGCTCTTCTCTGGCAGTATAATGGAGAATATTACGCTTGGGAATCCCAAAATATCTAAGGAAGAAGTTATTGCGACCTCCCGGGAAATTGGAGCTGATACCTTCATCAATAAACTTCCCAATGGTTATAATTATAAGCTTAATGAAAGGGGAAAATCTATATCGATGGGACAGCGACAGCTCATCTGCTTTATTCGAGCGATGGTCTATGATCCCAATATCCTAATTCTTGATGAAGCGACATCCAGCATAGATTCTGAAACGGAAGAGACGGTAAACAAAGCGTTCAAAAAGTTAATGGAGGGGCGAACCTCTATCGTGATTGCTCACCGTTTGTCAACTATACAAGGGGCTGACAAAATATTAGTTATGCACAAAGGTGAGATTAGAGAACGAGGAACACACGAACAGCTAGTCAGAAAGAAGAGGGGATTTATCGCAAGCTGTATGAATTACAGTATAAAGATGAACTGCTACCAACCGTAAAATCGGAATAGGAACTACTTATTTAGAATGCCTTTAAGCGCATCAATAAACTGATGGATCTCCGCTTCGGTATTGTAATAATGCAAAGAGGCTCTGACAAGTGTAGGGAGATCTCTTTGCTTCATATCTAAC
>CAYNKF010000133.1:0-6884 GCA_964397705.1 uncultured Balneolaceae bacterium
CACCGTTCTGCATTTCTCCGATAACAACCAGCTGATCAGCCTCCTCAAAATTATTGGGCTTGGGTTTTGGATATATAACCCGACGAACATTTCCGTCCTCATCTTCCATATAAAATGAGAACTGTTTGGTTTCCATCGAAAATCCATAATCTTGGGAGTCATCCCATTGACCTACTACATGGGCCCCTTCCATTCCGGCGGCCTGTTCAAAGTTCACATATGTACTTATGCTGTTTCCAAAATTGTACATCAGCAGTGATGTAAATCCGACAATAGCAATAATTCCAATGATCAGTTTGGGTTTCATGGCGTTTCTTCTACGTTAGACTTTTCAATTTCTTCTTCCAGCTTATTCACTTTTTTATCTACCCGGATGATAAAAAACAGAAGCACAAACCAAATAATGAGACTCACTCCTAAAACAATAAAAATGAGGTCGTGGGAGGCCGCCGTTTGAATTAACGGACTTGCCTGATCCAATCCGGCAGTGCCATCCCACTTTGGGGAATAACTTTCTGTCAATGTATCAACGGCAGCAACGGTATCTTCTTGTGCCTGAATAAGTAAAAATTTCATGCTCGTTGTTGATCAGTTAAATGCTTTACAGTTTTGTAACGATTCAGAATATCATTAAGCCAAATGGCCAGTCCAATAAATCCGATTACAGCAGGGTAAAAAATATAACGCAATTCAGGAGCCGTAATTTCGCTAAAGGCTGGATTTCCGTCCGCACCCGGATGCAAGCTAGGCAACTGACGCGGAATGATATACAGTAAAAAAGGAATAGTTGTAGCAGCAAATACATTGAACACAGCCGCAATCTTAGCCCGTTTCTCGGGATTATTGAACGCTGTACGCAATACAAAGTACGCTACATAAATCATCATTCCCAGCGCCGAAAGATTCATGCGCGGCTCAGCAAAGGTCCACCAGGTTCCCCAAGTAAAGCGTGCCCAAATAGATCCGGTCAGCAATCCGCAAATCCCAAAAATTAGTCCTATCTGCGTTGCGGTTTCCGCTTTGCGATCAAATTTCATTATCGGGTTGTTCAAATAACGGATGCTGTAATAAAGTCCAGCTGCAAAACAGATCGACATAGTAAACCACATGGGTACATGCAAAAACAGATTGCGCGCCGATTCTTTAAGGATGGGGATATCAGGAATGGGGATCAGAAAGCCGACACTGATAACGATTGTCATCCAAACAGCAACAATATATTTCCAAGGTTTTAATCTCATGATCAAAGAAACTTGCCTAACTACGAGGCGGGTGATTATCAAAGCCTGATAATATACGAAATCTGTTTTGGAAAAATTAGTCTTTTCGCCTTAGTCTTTCCGGAATTTTACCTAAGTTTACAACAAGTCAATAAACTGGTATAAAGTTCAATTACTATGGCCGACCAAAGTTCAAACAGATCCATTACACTACAACCTAACTGGAAAAATCATCTGTTGGGATACACCCTCTCGGTATTATTAATTCCGCTCTTCGGAGTTGGATTTTTAGGGCTTTACTTGGTGTATAAGAGACAGAAAAAGTACAGTTATAGCTTTAGCGACACGCAGATTTCTTCACGTGATGACAAATATCAGCGCAATCTTGATCTTGTGAATATCGAACATGTATCTGTGCAACAAAGTTGGCTTCAAAAAAAACTATCCGTTGGGGATATTGAACTTGAAACAACAGCCACTTCAATGACTCTTCGCGGTATGGCGGATCCATTCGGGCTAAAGGATACCCTTGAAAAAGCAATCTCCGTCCAAAAAGAACTTCAAAAGAAAGAAGAACGAACAAAACCCAAACAGCCGGACCGCGATCCCGGAACGATGGAACGCATGGATTACCTAACAGGCTTATGGCAACAGGGACTTGTTTCGGATGAAGATTTTGAAAAAGAGAAGAAACACTTCGAATAGGCTCTTTACTACTTTACCGGTTGGGCAACGGATTTATTTGTATGCTTTTCTTGATAAGATTGCTCTTGCTGAGTAATCGTAAAATGCCAGATCATGCCTGCCGCAGCCAGCCCGAAAGCAAATACGACCATCGCCTGCTGAATACTAAGCCAACCATTTTCGAGAATCCACGATGCTATTAATACCGATGCCGATTGCGCCAGCGTAAAAAGCAACCATTCCGTGCTAAAAATACGGCCTCGAAACGTATCGGGGGTGCGACGCTGCAGCAATACCGTACTCATCACCCAGTTTGCTCCGGACGCAGCATGGGCGATAAAAACAAAGAGTAGCATTACCCCTAAGCTGGTCGACAACCCAACCACTGAATACATTAATCCTGCGAAAATCATACAAAATCCCATCGCCCGTACCCAACCACTTTCCTGATTAAAAATACGTCGGCCAACTACAGGCCCAATGCCAGTACCTACTCCCCGAGCGGAATATAGCAGCCCAAGCCCAACACTGCCCATCATCAACACATCTTCAGAAATTAGAATCAGCATGTAGGTTAATGCTCCCAGGAACATCGTAAAACATCCCTTAGCCAAGGTGGGACGTAACACTTTGTGCGTGCGAAACAGGTACTGAAATCCTTCTTTAATCCCCGTAAACGGGTTGCGGGTTCGTTTACGCTCGGCCGCATCCATTTTCTTTTGCGGAATAACTGCTCGATAAATAAACCATGCAGACAGCACATAACTACATGCATTAATGATGAACACGAGGTCTGTCCCCAACCATGCGGTTGCCAATCCGCCTATGCCCATGCCGATGGTAAAAATAATACTCCAACTTGCCGCTGATAGCACGTTGGCATCTACGAGCTCCTTTTCTGTGGTAACATTTGGGATGGATGACGTCTTAGCAGGCTCAAACACAGCCGATAACATCATCTGCACTGCCGTTAATACATATGCCAGCCACAGGGTCTCGTATGAGACCACCAGCAGCAACCCCAGCACAATACCGCCGCGCAGCAGATCGCAAAGAATCATCAATTGGCGCCGGTCAAAACGGTCCGTAATATAACCAGCAAAAGGTGAAAAGCTGGCCAGACTCATCATCTTCACAATAATAATTAGCCCCAGCAAAAATTCAGACTCGGAATACTTAGTGATAAGGGCATAAACGGCTAAGATTCCAAACCAATCCCCAAAGTTGGATACAATCTGGCTTAACCACAACCGTCGATAGTTTTGGTTGTTGGATACTAACTCTATATATGGGCGTATCTTATCGAGCAAGCTACTCTGTGTTATTTATTATCTATTATGCAGCCTTTGCAAAATCTACCATGTCATGCTGAACCTGTTTCAGGATCTGGGGCTGTTATGTATTTAAAAAAGGTTAACGCGAATTTCTGCAGCATACCCTGAATATAAATTCAGGGTTACACGGTTTGGCGAAGATAGTTATTGGTGAATCCAAATAATCAATAACTATTAGTAAAACTACTTCACTCCCGTGCTGCCAAAGCCACCGTCACCGCGATCAGTTTCAGAAAGGGTTTCAACTTCATTGACCTCAGCTTGAATCACGGGTGCTATAACCATTTGGGCTATTCGATCCCCGTGATTAATAGTGAATTCTTCTTCTCCCAAGTTTACTGCCAACATTTTTAGCTCACCGCGGTAGTCCGCATCAATGGTTCCAGGCGTATTCAACATGGTTATACCATGACGATATGCCAATCCGCTCCGTGGACGCATCTGTGCTTCATATCCCTGCGGCATGGCCATTTTCAGTCCCGACGGGATCAACTGCCGCTCCCCCGGTTGTAGCGTAATTGGCTTTTCTAGAGCGGCCCGAATATCCATTCCTGCTGCAAATGCTGATTCATACGAAGGGAGCGGTAAATCCTGGGCATGAGCTAATTTCTTGAACTGTATATTCATTGGTTATCTGCGTTCTTTTTTATAATCAATAAGTTGCACCTTAACATTACCCAGCCAAACCTTGGCATGGGCTTCGGCGGGGACCCGCAAATCGTCGGCGATATACCACGCCTTAAATTTTCCTCGAAATCCAAATGGGCCGTCAATATCAGCGTCTCCTTTACTGAAATACGTCTTCACCGGATCTTCAAAGGCATCATATTTACGCTTTTCAATTTTTGAACTGTTCGTCGCATCGATATATCCTTTTTCCCATTCCAAATAAACCGGCAGACGGTAATCCTTATTGGTGCCCGCAAACAAGCGCGAATAATAGAAAATAAGCTGCCCCGAACTCGAGGGCTCTGTAAGAGCCAGGGTGTCTACCGGTGTCATATCCTCTAAGAGATACACCTTCTCGTTTTCGTAATCAAATTCATACACTTCTGCTTCAAATTCATTTTCATCTACGTTATCACGCCAATAGAGCTTTGTATAAGGCGTACTATCAGTCTCTACCATAAAGGTGTTGTAGTGATTTTCTTCTTCTCCTACAAAAGGGATCCCTGAATTTGATGTTATAACTGTGCGCAGCCACCATATTTTTTGTCCCTGATAGGTAGTATCCTTGATAATGGTTGTTTTCACCTCACCCAGCTTAAAAAAACCAAACTTTACTTTGTAGGTGAATACCTCCTTCCACTGCAACAGTTCTTCCATGGCAGGCGGTCGGTCGGGATGATCGTAGGTTAATAGTGAATCTTGTGCCTGTGCGCCCGATGAAAATGCCATTCCACCAGCTAAGCAGAAAATAAGAAATCCGGTAATAGAAAACTGCTTCAATACTTTCAAAATAAAGTCATAAATTAGTTTTATATAAGCGTCCAAAGTTCCCTATTATATAGGTGAAATTGAAATATTATTGAAAGTATATTACAGGAATTTCGTTCATGTTATCTAATAAATTTTCTCAATATCTAACTTTTTTACTTTTAGCGGGATTCCTGATTCTTACAGGATGTTCTAAAAGTAATGACCAGCGGGAATTTGAAAACCAGTCACTCTCCACCCCCAGTAATTTTACTACTACTCCAACCCAGGGAGAGATCACCAATAATGATCCTGATGATTGGCGCGTCAGTCCCATGTACAGGGGACTTATTAATATAGGTACCGGTATTTCGAGTTTTCAACCTCCCTATCCGAACCCGATGGATTTTAATCAAAATTTGACGATTAATATCTACCTAAGTAATATCGATAATCTAGACCGCTTAGAAGTCTATTCTTTTAAAACTGTCTCGGAGGCCGGGAAACCACCCATAGCCATCCGTGATAATATTTCATCGCCATCATTGGTTACTATCCAATTGAGCGGGCAGGAAATTTCCGGCCAATCGGGTGGATCGCAAGCCAACGGACTCTATCGAATTCGAATTCTTGATGGAGACCTCAATGTGGTCACTTACGGGGATATAAAAATTGGCTCGGAGTAAGTTGTTAAAGAGTGATCTCCCTCCTATTTTCAAGCTCTATAAAACAAAATACTATGGGCAAGCACAAAATAACCAAAACTGAAAAAAGGGTCCTCGAACGACTCATCTTCCCGGAAAAATTCCAGGTTATTATGGAAGAAACGGGATTGTTGCAGGGAGAACTGCGCGATGACCTGATCAACCTGCTAAGTTTTGGTTTTGTGGAAGCCTATGAACGCACCGGCAATAAAATTGCCCTCACAAGTTTTTATGATACTGACAACCTGCAGGATTTTACTTTTCAAGCTACAAGCAAGGGACTTGCAGAAATTAAATCGAATTAATTATGAAATTTGAAGCCGTATTAGACGACACCACTACCGAGCTCGAAATTATAGAAGATGCCAACGAAGTTGTTTTTGATGATGATACTCAATCCTATGAGTTTCATCGTCAGGAAAACGGACGATATCTGCTTCGGATGGGAACAAAACTATACAAAATAGACAATGTATCATACGACAAGCACACCGTAACATTTACCCTTAATGGCGATTGGCATTCGGTAGATGTTCGCAACGAACAGGACCTGCTGCTCGATCGCATGGGCTTTAAAACGGTTGGAGAAATTGGCGAAGGTGAACTCAACGCCCCCATGCCCGGAAAAATTCTCGAGGTTCTGGTAGAAGAAGGGGATGAGGTAGAACTCGGTGATCCCGTTGCTATTTTGGAAGCCATGAAAATGGAAAATGAACTCAAAGCTCCCATCAAGGGCGTAATATCATCTATTGCTGTTGAACAGGGAGACTCACTCGAAAAAGACGCTCTAATCTTAGAAATAGAAGCAAGTGGATAAATTTGTAATTGAAGGCCCCACCCCTCTCCAAGGCACTATTCCAATAAGCGGATCAAAAAATGCAGCCCTGCCACTAATGGCGGCGGCTATTTTAGGAGATTCGCCCACCACTATTACCAACGTGCCCAAACTGCGCGACATCTATACCTTTAACAATGTAATTCGTGTTACCGGTTGTCGCGTAGATTTTGACGAGGATGAGGGCGTGCTCACCATCGATCCCAAAAATTTAACCCATTACGAGGCTCCCTATGAGCTGGTTCGAAAGATGCGGGCTTCATTCTATATGCTGGGGGCCCTGCTGGGCAAATACGGAGAAGCCAAGGTATCGCTGCCCGGCGGCTGTGCGTGGGGACCGCGTCCCGTGGATCTGCACCTCGACGGCATGCGTGCAATGGGCGCCGACATACGGCTCGATGAGGGATACGTATTTGCCAGCGCAGCCGAAGAGTTAGAGGGAGGTACCTTTACCCTGGAACCCAGCAGCGTTGGAGCAACTGTAAATTTGGTGCTGGCAGCGGTGCTTCGAGCTAAAGAATTTACCATTAAAAATGCCGCCAAAGAGCCCGATGTCGTACTCCTTTGCGAAAAGTTGGTCGAAATGGGGGCCGACATTGAGGGCATCGGTACCCGCACCTTAACCATACGAAAGGTTGATAAGCTCGAAGGTATCGTAGCTCGCAATGCCTCTGATCGTATCGAGACGGGT
>CAYNKF010000134.1:0-6852 GCA_964397705.1 uncultured Balneolaceae bacterium
TATAGTGCGAATATTTGGTGCCGGGACTTTTGGCCGTTTTATCTTTAGAAGATCCGCTATTCTGAATGACTCCCTTGCCAGTAACTTTTGTAATCTCATTGGCACTCACTGCACCGGGACGATAAATGATATACGGCTGCGATGTGATATCTAAAACCGTTGACTCCAAACCAATCTCTGTTTCTCCGGCATCTACAACAGGGAAGTCATCTCCAAAATCTTCTTTAACATGTTCTGCTTTCGTGGGGCTTGGTTTACCCGAAGAATTGGCGCTGGGCGCTACCACTGGACCAGCCAGGGCAATAAGTTGTTGTGAGAGTGGATGTTTGGGCCAGCGCAGGGCTACGGTATCAAGTCCCGCCGTGATGACGTCCAGCACTTCCGGCTTTTTCTTGAAAATAAGCGTGAGCGGACCCGGCCAGAATGCATCCATTAGTTTAAGGGCATCATCTGAGATTTTAGAAGCAAAATCTTCTGCCTGCTTTTTATCGGAAATATGTACAATGAGCGGGTTGTCGGAGGGACGACCCTTAATTTTAAACACCTTTTTTATGGCGTCGGGATTTTTGGCATCAGCGCCGAGACCGTACACCGTTTCCGTGGGAAAAGCGACTACTTCTCCTGATTTAAGAAGATTTACATAGCGATCAAGCAAGGCTGACCTCTCGTTTTTTATCGGTGGATGGAGCCAATTCTTTTAAAAATGTTGCTGCTGCTTCCAAGTCCGGAATTTCCTGGATGGCAAAGCGCACGCGGTCTTCTTTCTGAATGACCTCATAACGGCCTTCTGCTTCTTTTTGCATTTTCTTGAGCACCTGCTGGAAGCGATCCCCATAAAATTCTTCGCCCAGATCGGAATCATGTTTTGGGCATTCCATCCACATGCGATCCGAGCGAATGCGAACTTTCGTTATAAATAGCTGTGATGCATATAGCTTGACAACTGAAGCAGTGATCAGATTTTGTGTAGCATCGGGGATAGGACCAAAGCGGTCTTTGACTTCCTCTTTCCATTCCTTGATGGTTTCCAGATTTTCGGCTCCGGCCAGTTTTCGATACAGGTTCAGCCGTTCTACATTATCTGATACATAATCATTTTCGAGCAGGGCAGGGAGGTCAAATTCTACCTGTGTTTCTGGCAGTTCGATCTCGGCTTCTACATCGCTAAAGACATCACTGAATTCTTCTTCCTTGAGTTCTTTAACAGCATCATTGAGAATTTTCTGGTAGAGGTCAAAACCCAGATCATTAATAAAACCACTTTGTTCCGCTCCCAAAATATCACCGGCACCGCGAATATCAAGGTCACGCATAGCGATATTAAATCCGGATCCAAGATCAGAAAATTCTTCCAGGGCCAACAGTCGTTTACGGGCATCGTCAGTAAGTGACTTTATGTCTTTTGTAATTAAATAACAAAATGCTTTTCGGTGTGATCGCCCCACGCGACCCCGCAGCTGGTGGAGCTCGGCCAGTCCAAACATGTCTGCTCGGTTAATGATCATGGTATTTGCGTTTGAGATATCGATGCCGTTTTCGACAATATTGGTAGAAACCAGTACATCAAATTTGTGGTCATAAAAATCTTCAATAATGTTTTCCAGTTTTTTTGAACTCATTTGTCCGTGGGCATACCGAACGCGAACATTGGGCATAATCTCACGCACCATATTAGCTATAGACTCAATCGTCTTTACGCGATTATGAATAAAGAAAACCTGTCCGCCTCGTGAAACTTCTTGAGAGATGGCATCTTGTATAAGATCTTTATCAAAACTGTGAATTTCTGTTTCTACCGGTTGACGGTTAGGGGGCGGGGTATTAATGATGCTGAGATCACGGGCACCCATCAGGGAGAATTGTAGCGTCCGCGGGATGGGGGTTGCTGTGAGAGTAAGAACATCAACGGTAGCGCGGTATTCTTTTAGTTTTTACTTGGTTTTAACACCGAAACGCTGCTCTTCATCCACGACCAACAGTCCCAGATCGTCGAACTCTACATCTTTTGATGTAAGGCGATGGGTTCCGACTACAATATCAACTTTACCTTCTTTTAGCTTTTTCAAGGTTTCTTTTTGCTCTTTACGGGTTCGAAAGCGAGAAAGCACCTCTACCGTAACAGGAAAATCTTCCATCCGTTCCGCAAACGTCTTATAGTGCTGGTCGGCTAAAATAGTAGTGGGTACAAGTACGGCTACTTGTTTGTGGTCCATTACAGCCTTGAATGCAGCACGTACCGCAACCTCCGTTTTTCCGAATCCAACATCTCCGCAAACCAAACGATCCATAGGGGTATTGGATTCCATATCTGACTTAACAGCTTCAATAGCATCGCGCTGGTCAGGGGTCTCCTCGAATTCAAAACGAGCTTCCATCTCGGTTTGCCATGATGTATCAGCAGAAAAATCAAACGCATCTTTCGACTTTCGTTTGGCATACAGCTCAATAAGATCACGCGCTATATCCTTAACTTTTTCCTTGGTTTGCGCTTTTTTACGGGCCCAGCGTCCCGAGCCCAGCTTGCTGATCCGGGGTTGTGTACCTTCTTTGCCCGAATATTTCTGGATTTTGTGTAGGCTGGTGACATTGACGTAAAGAAGAGAATTTTCCTTATATCGTAATACTACTGATTCCTGTTCAACTCCGCGCACCTCGATCTTTTTGAATCCGGCAAATTTACCGATGCCATAATCCACATGCACGACATAATCCCCAATATTCAGATCCCGTAATTCTTTTATTGAGATGTTGCTGGTATGCCGCTTACGGCGGATTTTGGGACGATGATACCGATTAAAAATTTGATGGTCGGTGTATACTGCTAATCCCTCTTCGTTGAGCGTGAAACCCTCATGGATTGATTCTACAGATAGATGATACCGCAGATCTTCGGTAGGTTCGCCAAGTAATTCTTCGAAACGATCGCGCTGTCCTTCATTATCGCAGAGAATATAGGTATCGAAACTTTGTTTGCTGAGCTTCTTAATATTCTCGCGTAGCAGTTTAATACTTCCATTAAAATCAGGTTGGGGACTGGCATCCAAACGATATGACCATGCGGGATCACTTTTTTCAGAAAAGCCGCCCAGCTGGATGCGGGCATGGTTTTGATACGATTTTTGAAGGTCATTCAAATTCACATAGAGTTCTTCAGGCGGTAGTGTATCTTCCTTGGATTCGAGCTCGTTAAACGTTTCAGAGGCTTGCTGGAAACGTTCTTCGATATTGGATTCTATGAGTGAGCGATTCAGTAATACAAAGACGGTATCTTCATCAAAGTAGGAGAGCACGCCTTGTTTTTGGCCTTTGCTCAGACTGGACGCATCAGGCACAAATCGAGCGGTATCCAAAAATGATACAGAACGCTGTGAATCTGGGTCAAATTCACGGATTGAGTCTACTTCATCTCCAAAGAATTCCAGTCGGATGGGGTATTCGCCCGAATAGGGATAGACATCCAGAATACCCCCGCGATGAGCGAATTCTCCCGGCTGATTAACAAATTTTACGGGCTCATATTCTTGGTCGACCAGCTCTTCTTTAAGGTGATCGATTTCGACAGATTCCCCACTTTTGATTGTTAGGGACGCATCTGTAAAAACTTCCGGGGCAACAATCTTTTCAAATATTGCCGCCGCAGAAGTAACCAATACTGCTTTTGGATCTGTATTTATTTTTTCGAGTACTTCGGAACGTTGCACAATAAGAGAACTGTCAGTGATCTGCTGATCGTCATAGGGCTTATGGCCCGTTTCCGGAAAAAAGCTGGCCTGTTGAACATCGAGTGCTTCTAGATCTCCCTGCATGAACTGCGCTGATTCGGGATTGCCGTGGATTACAACAACTTTATCATGCTTTTGTGCGAGCTTGGCAACCAAAAAGGAAGGGGTGGAGCCTACAAAATGGTTGAGCTGTATAGTGTTGCGTTTATTGATATGAGAGTGTAGATCACTCCAGGGAATTTGGGCAGAAAATGTTTTAAGTACAGACTGTAACGCCATGAAAATATTTATTGGGAAAGAATTTTACTGCTCTGAAATTGGACAACAAAATAACTATAAATTAGGTTCTATGGGAATTAGAACACTACTAATGATCTACTGTTATAATAAGATACCTGCTCTGTTGCCTACTCAGTGGCTTTTCGAAAGATAAACTGTTCGGAGATAATACTAAGAATAAGCAGCAGGATGCCAGGGATCAGAAATCGCGGGTATAAATCCTGCACATCCGTATAGATAACTTCTTCTATCTCCGTTTTTTCGAGTTCATCAATCTGATTATAAATATCCTCCAGTTTTTCGGTATTGGTGGCTCTGAAATATGAACCATCGGTCATATTAGCAATCTGCGTAAGCATTTCCTCGTCAATATTGACCTCAACGTTTTGGTAGCGATCCCCGAAAATAGGATCTTTGACCGGGTATGGAGCTGTCCCACGCGTGCCGGCACCGATAGTATAAATTTTGATATCGTAAGAAACAGCAAGGTCAGCTGCAGTAACGGGATCAATTTCTCCTGCATTATTTTGCCCATCGGTAAGTAAGATAATAACTTTGCTTTCAGCTTTACTTTCCTTAAGTCGGTTCACCGCGGTCGCGATTCCCATACCGATAGCTGTACCGTCTTCAACGACGCCCATCTCAACGTCTTCAAGGAGTCGTTTCAGTAGATCATAATCGAGCGTAGGAGGTACCATCGTAAAGCTTTGACGAGCAAAAAGTACTAGTCCGATTCGATCCGAAATACGTTTATTGATGAAGTCTTCAGCTACGCCCTTGGCTGCTTCTAACCGGTTTGGCTTAAGATCTTCGGCTTTCATTGAGGTAGAGATATCCAGTGTCAGGACGATGTCTATTCCTTCGGCGTTGCGTTCTACCGTGGTGTTTTTATACTGAGGACGTGCAATAGCAATTACGATAAGAATAAATGCCAAAATTTGTAACACAGGTGCAGCCCAGACACCATAGGAACGCCAGTTGCCACCGAGGTTTTTAAGTCCTGATGTGTTGGAAAATAAAAGGCTGGGATTTTTTTTACTGCGGTGCTTCCAGACCTGATAACCTATGATGGGGATCAAAAGTAGCAGCAGCCATAATAAATGAGGATTTGCCCAACTCATGCGTTTACCTCTTCACTCTTTCCATGTTCACCATAAAATTCTTCGCGTTGAGATTCCATTTTAGCTTGATGTTTGCGCCGGAGGTGGTCGATGCGAGGTCCGTCAATTTGTCGAGCCCGATCCAAGAAATTATAGGCTTTTTGGAGTGCCCGTTCGGCCTGCTTAGGCGTAGGATTAAATTTGGCAAATTTCACCATATCTGCTTCCTGCAGCACCGCACGAGTATCATCGATAAGGTCTTGGTCGATAGAACCATGTCGAAGCATATTTAAAAGTTCGCCACTGGTTGATTCCAAAGCGGGCAGGTTATAAAGTGATTCGTAATATTGTCGAATAGCATCTCCAAGATCACTGTAAAAAGCCTTGTAATCTTCTTGTGTAGACAGTTCAGCGTTTTCGAGCTGTTTGATTGATTTTTTAAACTCTTTTAAGGGATTTTGAAATGGAGTTGGGGTGAATGTGGGACGTTCTTTTTCTTGTTGTTGCTGCTCTTGCCACTGCAGATAATATTGATAGCCATAATAGGCAGCGATGGCTAAGATCAGGAATCCCAAAATATACGGCCACCAAGCCCGAGCAAATTCAAAAATAGGTTTGAGCGGTCGTAAGGATTCCTCGTTACCGGCCAGAATACTGCTAAAACCAACTGGGACAGGATTTGTGTATAAGGTTGTCGTATCTTCTTCACTTATTAATAGAACGGGCAACTGTGGGATAAGGGTATCTACGGTACCAAAAAACTGGAGCTCGTAATAAACGCTGTCTTTAAATTCAGATAGCTTAAACTGTTTTCGGGAACGAATCTCAAAAGTACCGCTTAGATGAGAACTGTCCGGAAATGCGATTTCATCGTATTCCTGATTTTTGTCAAGCGTAAGAGAAAAGTCAAAGGTATCTCCTACTTGGAGAGAATCGACAGTGGAAAATTCTTTTAGATTTTGTGCCTGCCCAGTAAGAGGGGTAACAATCAGAAGAAGGCAGAAGATGTAAAATCCGTCAACAAATCTTTTTATTGCCACAGAGATAGTTCGATGATTAAAGTTAATTTATATCGGGATGATCACAACAAATCCCAATTTACAGGCACCAAAAATAGAAAAAATAGTGCCATTCGGAAAAACTGGACGCCTAAAAATTGTATGGAAGATTATCTGTGCATAGATGTTGTGAAAATGATACCTTTAAACGAATAATTTATAACAAACTTGGAGTAATGCGAGCGAGCTTTCTATTAGGTTTACTACTAATCTTTTTAATGTGGGGCTGCATTTCTGATAAAGAGAATAATGCTCCTGAACAGCAGATGGAGCCGGTTTCAGCAACTGTTGATACCACAGAAACTGCCCCAACACTGGATAAATTCGGAATTCCTGTAGATAGCGTAGACGTTCAGGATTATACAGTTAAACGCAACGAAAGCTTATATCTTATACTCGATAAGTTCGATTTTAGTCCGCAGGAAATTTATTCCATTACGCAAGAGGCAAATAATATTATTGATTTTAATCAAATTAAGCCGGGCCAAAAATACCGTGCGTATGTTTCTGCTGACAGTACGAAAAAAGTGTCACACCTTGTCTTGCAGAATAACCCTTTGGAATATGTAGTATTGGACTGGCAACAAGATTCTCTGCAAATTTATAAAGCTTCCCGTCCGCTTTCGAGCAAAACTGTAGCATCTTCGGGCAAGATAGAGAATTCGTTATATCAAACCATTAGCTCACAGGGAG
>CAYNKF010000135.1:0-6766 GCA_964397705.1 uncultured Balneolaceae bacterium
ACAAACGAGCCAGAAAAATGCCGACAATGCACTTGCAAGAGTTGGAAACGAGTATTTAAGGCTGGAACAAGCAATTGATGATATTCCTGAAGCTGTTTTATCCGAAGACAGTGTTGAGGCATTAACTCAGTACCGTGATAACTGGATTCGCCAGCAACTTTTGGTGCAAGAAGCCAAGCGACTTGGTTTAGAGCAAAAATCGAAGATACAACAAAAAATTGATCGGGCAAGGGAAGAAATACTACGTCAGGCACTTAAAGACTATGTGTTGACTTCTAGTGAAAAAGATGTACAGATATCTGATGAAGAAGCTCGAACCTATTATCAGGCTAATAAAGAACAGTTTGTACTTGAAGAAGATTTTGTAAAGTTTCGGCATATGCGTACAAAAACGATTAAAGAGGCTCGTAATGCCCGGCAAGATCTGTTAGATGGCGTGCCTTGGCCTGAAGTTGCCCGAACTTATGCCATTAATCCCTCAACTGTTATCAGCGAATCTGATCAATATTGGCCGGTTTCGATGGCGGCCCAAGATATTGATATCATGAACAGATATTTAACGGTAATCGGACAGAGTGAAATTTCCCCCATTCAGCGTGTTAATGGAATTTATCATTTTGTACAACTGATGGATACCCGATCCGAGGGAGACCATCCTAATCTGGAATGGCTAATTGAACAGATTAAAGATTGGATGACTTTAAATAATCGCCAACGAAATTTCAGTTCCTTTGTTAAGAATCTTTATCTTAAGGCCGAATCGAATAATGAAGTAGAGACTTTTAACGTTTTACCTACGAAACCTAATCGAAATACAACGCTTGACGATACCCTTGAAAACAACTCAACGAATGAATAAAGCATATTTACTGCTCTTTTTTATAGTTTCATTAATTTTAACTCCCTTCTTATCACAAGCACAAAATCAGTCCTCTGACAAAAAGCTAGATCAAATTGTTGCTGCTGTAAATGATCATATTATCCTCAAATCGGATGTAGATCAGGAAGTACAGCAATATATGATGCAGCTTCAGCGACAGCAAAATCAGCAGATCTCATTTAGCGAAGAGATTTGGTACACAGTATTAGAAAATATTATTGATCGCCATGTGATGCTTGATCAGGCTAAACGTGATTCTATTGTGGTTTCCGACGAAAGAGTTGATCAGCAAATTAATCAACAGATAAACTCTTACGTTGAACAAGTGGGCAGCGAGCAAGCCCTAGAAAAAGAAATGGGACAGAGTATTGTTCAAATCAGGGCTGATTTGCGTGATAATTACCGTGAACAGATGGTTGTGCAACAATTTCAGCAGCAAAAGCGCAGTAACGTTTCCATAACCCGGCCGGAAGTTGAAGCCTATTTTAATAAGATTCCCCAAGATTCACTCCCGATGATACCCGAGCGAGTTGCTGTATCACAAATTGTATCCGTCCCCCCTCCCTTGCAGAATGCCAGAGCCGAAGCTCGAGAGCTGGCAGAACAGTTACGTGACTCAGTGCTTAACCACGATAAAACAATTGAAGAGATGGCCAGAAAATACAGTGACGGTCCTTCTGCCTCATCGGATGGAAGTCTTCCAATGATGTCCATGGATGATTTTGTTGCCGAGTATTCCGCTGCAGCGTCAGCACTTGAGCCGGGAGATATTTCTCAAGTTGTTGAAACGAGCTTCGGATTTCATGTTATCCGACTTAATAAGCGTCAGGGTGATCAAATTGATACCAATCACATCCTTATTGAAGTCGATGACCAAAGCTATGATGATGAGGCCGCAAAAGAGGAATTGAGACAAATTCGGGACTCCGTACTCACTAATGAGGATATAACTTTTGCTCAAATGGCCAGACGTCACTCGGATGACCCAAATACTGCGCCTCAAGGGGGTCGTGTATTAAACCCACAAACCGGGGAACGACTTATAGCTCTTGAACAACTAGATCCCGCTCTCTATCGAATCGTACTTTTACTGGATGAGGTCGGAGATATTTCAGAGCCAAAATCATTTACAATGGGCGAAGAAAACAACTCACAGCGTGCATTTCGCATTGTTCGACTTGATCAACGCATTAAGGAGCACAGAGCAAACTTAAAACAGGATTATATCCGCATCAAGCAGGCTGCACTACAAGAGAAGCAAGCCAAACACATGAGTAAATTGTTGTCAAATTTACGAGAAAAAATGTACGTAAATTATAAGATTACGATTCCTGAGCGCTACAAAAATATTAATTATTAAACTCTATGAGTACCATACCTGATGAATCGGTTGAAGCGGTGGATTTTTTTCAGGAATCTTTTGACAAGATTCGGAAAGAGGTAGGAAAAGTTATTGTTGGTCAACAAGATATTCTTGACCAACTTCTAATTTGTTTGTTTTCTCGGGGACACTGTGTGCTCATCGGGGTTCCGGGTCTTGCCAAAACTCTTCTTATCCGGACAGTATCCCAAACCCTAAATCTCAGATTTAGCCGTATACAGTTTACGCCCGATCTTATGCCCGGGGATATTACAGGGACGGAAGTTATCGAAGATGATCGAGAAACCGGAAAAAAAAGCTTTAAATTCGTCAAAGGTCCAATTTTTGCCAATATTGTATTAGCCGATGAAATTAATCGTACGCCCCCCAAAACTCAGGCCGCTCTTCTTGAAGGCATGCAGGAGTTTCACATAACTACCGCAGGACATACCTATCCTCTTGAGCCTCCTTTCTTTGTCTTGGCAACACAAAATCCAATTGAACAGGAAGGTACCTATCCTCTTCCCGAAGCTCAGCTTGATCGCTTTATGTTTAATTTATGGCTCGACTACCCCTCTGTTGATGAAGAACAGGATATAGTTAGTCAAACAACTTCTCTTGGTGAGGCTGAAATCAATGCGGTCTTAAATGCCGAGCAAATTGTGGAATTGCAAGACTTAGTACGTAAAGTACCTGTTCCGGATGGTGTGCTAAAATCAGCGGTTGAGCTCGTAACCAAAAGTCGTCCGCAATCGGATATAGCTCCGGAATTTATCCAAAAATATATGAGCTGGGGGGCCGGTCCTCGTGCTTCTCAGTATCTGGTATTGGGTGGCAAGGCCCGGGCACTCTCGCGAGGACGATATAACGTTTCTGAAGATGAC
The DNA here is from genome assembly GCA_964397705.1 of uncultured Balneolaceae bacterium. Classification (GTDB taxonomy): domain Bacteria; phylum Bacteroidota; class Rhodothermia; order Balneolales; family Balneolaceae; genus Fodinibius. The sequence goes on from CAYNKF010000135.1 coordinate 3,125, forward strand.
ATCAGAGCTCTTGCAAAACCGGTCCTTCGTCACCGAATCGTCAATAATTATGCGGCCGAAGCAGAAGGATTAACTTCCGATAAACTGATTGAAAAGCTGCTTGACGAAATGTAAACACCATCATCGTGGAATATATCTTTCAAGGATTTCAGACTTCCCTCCCCTTTTGGGTTTATACGATGATATTCATCTGTACTTTTCTCATTACTTGGTGGTCATATTCGAATGTCAAAAAAATAGACCGTATTTATTATTATACACTCGTTTCTCTACGCAGCTGTGTATATTTTATTCTACTTTTACTTCTTGTAAATCCGTTTTTTAAGACAGAGGATATATACTTTGAACCCTCTAATATTCTAGTGCTGCTTGATAATTCGGCAAGTACGCAAATTGAGAAAAAGACTTATCAGGGCAGCAAAAGTTATTCTGAACTTATACAAAAACTCAATTTTACTGAGAAATCAAATATCAATTTTCAGTTTTTTAAAATAGGTAGTCGTGTAGAACAGACAAAAGTCGACAGCCTTACATTTGCTGAAGATCAGACTGACCTATCATCCGGAATGGAAATGATCAAGGCAAAACAGAATGAATCAAATGCAGTACTTTTGATAAGTGATGGAATTTATACCACAGGTAAGAACCCCATTTATGAGACTTCTGATATCAGTATACCCGTCTTTACTATTGCCTTAGGAGATACCACATTCCAGAAAGATATCTTGGTTTCATCTATTTCAACAAACTCAACAGGTTATCTTAACAGTACGCAAAACGTAAAAACAACGATTAATAGTAAAGGTTTTAAAGGGAATTCAGTATCCGTTCATATAAGAAAAGGTAATGAGATACTAGCAGAAAAAGTCATAGTTCCTAAAATAAAGAATAGCAGTCAGCAGGTAAGTTTCGATCTTCAATTGGACAAGGAAGGTCTACAGCAATATGAAATCCATATCCCTGCGCTCAGCGATGAGTGGACTTCTGCTAATAATACCCAACGATTTACGGTAGACGTTAAAGATGCAAGACAAAAAATATTATCGCTTGCTCTGGAAATACACCCAGATGTGAGATTTGTTCGATCACTTTTGGCAAAAGATGAAAACACGGATCTTGTTAATCGGACCTGGCTTAAAGCAGATAGTTTTATTGAAGGGGATTTTTCTTTTGTGACCGATTCATTGGATCTTGCTATCATCCACGGATATCCAAGTGCTGGATTACCCGCACGGGTCAAGAAAAAATTAAAGCACATTAGTAATAATGTACCATCGATTGTAATTGCCTCTCCTCGGTTTAATTCTGATCAATTTCAGCAGGAAATCACTGAGCTACCCATTGATTTTACAGGATCAAGGAAATACGGAAAAATTTCACTTAGTCCGGCATCGGAAACATCAGAACATCCTATAAGGGAACTTCCTGCTATTACGTATAACCAACTACCCGACTTAGTGGCCCCTATTACCAATATCAGCTCGGCAAGCTATGCACAAATGCTATTCAGCAGTACCTATCGAGGAAAGTCGATCCAAACCCCCGTAGTTGTTACTCAACAATTAGGTAACAAACGTCACTTATTTGTGACTGCTTATAATTGGTATCATTATCAGCAGACCCAAAGTCCTGAAGTCCAAGCTTTTGGTAAACAACTCTGGCAAAATATGATAAGCTGGACGGCTACCAATCCCGATAATCAACTGCTCGATATTCAAACTCGGCAAAATTCCTTTTCAGGTTCCGAGCCAGTAATAATGGAAGCCTATCTTCGGAATGAACGCGGTCAGAATGAGTCTGAGGCAAATATAACAATCTCTATCATTTCCGATACGCTAGCTGACCGAATGTATTCCATGGAAAATAGAGATGGTGGAAATTATCGTCTTTCCATTCCACCCTTGCCAGAAGGAATTTATTCTTATGAAGCGACAGCGAAGAAAGGCGAGCGAACGTTGGATACCAAACGTGGTGAATTTTCCGTAAGTGCTTCAAATGCAGAATATCTTAACGACAACAGGAATGAACAGCTACTAAGGAAAATAGCACAAAATACAGGTGGAATATATGTACCTTTTGATTCTGTAAATGGATTTTGGAATCTGTTGGAAGAAAAGGAACTACTAGAACGACAAGAGAAAGTTGAAACAAATTACTTTTACCTATATCAACATATTGTCTGGTATATTTTAGTAGTCATTCTTTTATGCAGCGAATGGATATTACGGAAATATTTATCTCTGCCGTAGCTTTAATCTAAATAACTGCGTTCTCTTTTAGCTTGATAGTTCCTTTTTGAGTATCCATTTCAACATCTAAACCTACAGGTAAGGTAATCATATTGTCGATATGACCAATCATTGCTCCCGAAAATGCGGGTATGTCGAGTGGTTTAATATGATCATCAAAAACCTGTTTGAGGGTCAGGCTATTAGAGCTCGACATTTCACAAGAAATACACTGGCCAAAGATAAGCCCAGAAATTTCTTCCAGAACGCCATTTAATTTGAGCTGTGTTAACATCCGATCAAGACGGTACACATCTTCCCCTACATCTTCCAAAAAAAGAATGCTGTTATTCCAATTAGGAAGATAATCAGACCCCATCATGGCCGACAATACGCTCAGATTTCCACCCAGAAGCGTGCCCGTTGCTCTGCCCGGGGTAATGACCGATAATTCATCACATTCCTTGCAAAGGTTCTTATTTGGAACATCAAACAATCTTTGTTGCCCGGTTAGAACCTCTTTAAAATAGTTTGTAGTGTAATTAGTCCATTTCGATTTTCCTACTGGACCGTGAAATGTTATCAGGCCTGTCTTAGCAAAAATAGATAGCAATAAGGTTGTGATATCACTAAAGCCAACGAGTATTTTGGGATTTTTTTGAATTGTATCAAAATCTATGAGTGGTAAAATACGATTGCAGCCCCATCCGCCTCTAAATGGCATGATAGCATCAACAGAATCATTTGCAAACATAGCGTTGAGGTCAGCAGCTCGTTCCTTATCCGTCCCCGCCAAATATCCATACTTGTTACGGGCATTGGGACCTTCTTTTACGTTGTAACCCAATTTCTTAATCTGCTCAATGATCTCATCGTATTTAGTAGAATCAGGTAAAATAAATCCCGGACTAATGAGTCCAATGGTGTCACCTTTTTGTAGCTTTTTGGGCTTAATAACCCTTTTAGCACTGCCGAAAGAATTGGTCTTAGTCAGTAATGTTCCGAGTCCCCCCGCTGATAAAAGTTTTATAAAGCCCTTCCTATTCATCATTATTACTCTTATAAAGTTTTTGGCTATCAATAATTTTTTTAACGGATGAGGGGATCAGTGCAGAAACATCATCTCCGCTGGCAATCGCATCTCTGATGGTAGTTGAAGAAATATCAACAGGTTCATGGTCAACAAAATGGACGTGATCCTTTAGAATAGTATCGATTTTCTTATTATCGGTAGCTGGTCTTTTTGCTACCAGCAGATCGGCATGTTGAATGATTTGTTGCCAGTCTTTCCATTGCTTAAAATCCTTCAATGAATCCCCGCCAATACATAAATAAAAAGTACTTTCGGGATATTCCGCTTTCAGATGTTCTAGTGTCTGAATAGTATAAGAAGGGTGAGATAGTTGCTTTTCAA
>CAYNKF010000136.1:0-6766 GCA_964397705.1 uncultured Balneolaceae bacterium
AACATGCTGTAAAGGGATTTACAGAAGCTACCAAAAAAGATTTGCATGGAACCAACGTGCGGGTAAGCATGGTTTCACCGGGTCTGGTGGAAACAGAATTTAGCGAAGTGCGGTTCAAGGGGGATAAAGAGCAGGCGGATGAAGTTTATGAAGGCCTAAAACCTTTGGTGGCCAAAGATATTGCTGAAATTGTTCATTTTATGGCTAATCGACCGGCTCATGTAAATATCATGGATACGATCGTTTTTCCTGTCGCTCAATCGGCATCAACGATGGTTCATCGAGATAATGACTGATTTTCAGTTCTTATTACTTATACTTGGAGCTGCCTTTATTTTTGTTTCGTGTAGTGAAGGGGACAAAGATCGGTTGAACTTTGAAGAGCAGGGACGCGATGTCCCCGTATTTAATGCAGATAGTGCCTATCATTTTATAGAGCGTCAAGTAGCGTTTGGTCCTCGGAATCCAAACTCAAAGGGGCATCAGCAAGCCAAGCAATATTTTCTAAATACCCTACAACAGTACGCCGGGGATAGGTATGTGTACGCTCAGAATTTTACTGCTAATGGATACAGTGGCGATACGCTTGCGCTTTCAAACATAATTGCATCATTTAATCCCCAGAGTAGTGATCGTATTATGCTTTGTGCCCATTGGGATACGCGTCCCCGTGCCGACAAAGATTCTCACAATCAACATAAACCCATTCTTGGAGCTGATGACGGAGCAAGCGGTGTTGGCATATTATTAGAGTTTGCACGACTATTTGAAAAACATCCGCCACCTATTGGGGTAGATATTGTGCTATTTGACGGTGAGGACTATGGCAAAGAGGGCGATCTATCTAAATATTTTTTAGGGTCGCGATATTGGGCCAAGAATCCACCTGTGGATGGGTATGCACCCCGTTTCAGTATTTTATTGGATATGGTAGGAGGACAAAATGCCCAATTTCCGAAGGAGGGATATTCCATGCAGTTCGCCCCGGCACTGGTTAATGAAGTTTGGTCTATTGCTGATGAGGAAGGTTATGAAGAGCTTTTCATACAGAAGATGGGTAATAAAATTTCTGATGATCATGTCGTAATCAATCGTATTCTCGGTATTCCAACAATTGATATTATACGTCATAACCCAAGCTCTAATAATTCTCAATTTGCTCCTTATTGGCATACACATGATGATGACTTATCCATTATCAGCAAAAAAACACTTAGAGGGGTTGGTGAAATATTGCTGGAGTTAATATACAATCGATTGAATGTTTCGGATTAGATTTATTAACAAATGAAGTATCTAAAACTGGTTATACAAATTGCGGATAAGTATCAGGAACCCTTTATTGCTGAGCTTTTTGATATAGGTTTTGATGGATTTGAGCAGCGTAACAATCAGGTTATCACCTACATTCTCAAAAAAGATTTTGGTATTAGCGACCGAGAACGTATTGATACAGTGCTTGCTGCGTATCCCGGGGATGGATTTATCGAATCTGAAGAAGTGGTAGCTGATCAAAATTGGAACGAGCAGTGGGAAGAGACAATTAAGGCTCAAACAGTCGGTCGTTTTTTTATTAAACCAACCTGGTCGAAAGAAATAGTACCGAAAGATAAAATCCTGCTTGAGATCGATCCGAAAATGTCATTCGGTACCGGTTACCATGAAACTACACGATTAATATTAGAGTTATTGGCCAATGTAATTTCAGATAACGATTTTGTCATTGATGCGGGTACGGGAACAGGAATATTATCGATAGCGGCTATAAAACTCGGAGCACGTGAAGCTTTTGCTTTTGATATTGATGAATGGAGCATATCAAATACTAGGGAAAATATTTTACTTAATGGGGTAGATCAGGATGTAGAAGTGAAAAAAGGTTCTTCGGAGGTTCTGTCTGAACACAGCAAAGCAGATGTAGTGTTAGCAAATATTGAACGAAATACGATACTTGAGATCTTTCCCGATTTGGACGCTATACTGAAAAAGGAAGGAGTTCTGGTACTTTCGGGGCTACTTGAAAAGGATAAATCATCTATATTATCGGTTTTGGAGGATAAATATGATGTGGTGAATATTCCGGAAGAAAATGAATGGATTGCCATACAAGCCCTAAAGAAGGGATGATGAAAGCATCAATTGATATCGGCACAAATACAGTTCTACTGTTAGTGGCAGAAGTTGATGGAACCCATCTTACAATTTTTGAGGAACAACAGCGAGTTCCACGATTGGGAGCCGGTGTGGATAACAGTAAAGAGCTTTCAAAAGAAAGTATGCAGCGGGTTATAGAATCATTAAAAGAGTTTCAGCAGATAGTTAATGAAAAATTTCCTGAAGTAAGTGAAATTGTTGTGACAGCTACCAGTGCTGTCCGTGATGCTAATAACAGAACCTATTTTATAGATCTTGTAAAGCAGGAAACAGAACTTGAAATTCAAGTATTGAGTGGAGTTGAAGAGGCGGAATACACGTTTTTTGGGGCGCAAAGCGTGTTGGATACCGTTGAGGGCCCGAAAATGGTAATTGATATAGGTGGAGGTAGCACTGAAATAGCATATGGAAAACAACAATTACAAGATCGATACTCATATGATATGGGATGTGTTCGTTTCACTGAACGATTTTTGAAGAGTAAGCCGCCCACAGATTTACAAATTCAAAAATGCAGAAATGAAATTAAAAGAATTCTGGGGGAGTATGAGTTCACTTTTGCCGATCAGACAACATTGATTGGCGTAGCCGGGACGGTTACTTCACTGGCCTATATTGATTTAGAATTAAGTTCCTATAATGCCAAGAGGGTATCGGGACATCTCATTAGTAAAGCAAACCTTGAAAGGTACATTAAACGATTTTGTGGATACACGTCAACTATTCTTGAACAAAAGTATCCGTCAGTGATGAAGGGAAGATCTGATATTTTCTTTGGGGGATTACTTATACTGAATGAATTCATGGATGTGTACAATTTTGAAGAATGTGTTACATCAGCAGGTGGGATACGACATGGTACATTGATTGCTCATGCAGAATAATAAAAAAGGAGCACTCATCACTGAGAACCCCTTTTTTATAATACATTGCACTAAAACCCCTAGAAAGGAAATCTGAGACCAGCAGAAATCGCTAATTGATCTGCATCACCCAATACATATTTTAGTTCTGTATAAATATTAGCGAAATCCAAGCCGAATTCAGCACCGCCACCAATGTTAAGTCCTAGTTCTGAATTAGAGCTGGATCCAAGTTGGCCAAAGTCTACTTCCACCGTCGCATAATTTAAACCTGCCAAACCATATACTCGTACATTATCTTCAGCATAGAAGCCATAATGTGCATTTAAGTTTAATTCCCACCAATCATAGTTTTCTGGGAAGAATATGATAAAATCTGCGGCACCACTAACTTCTTCGGTAATATCATAAACACCACCGACTTGTATACCTATAGCTTCTACTTCGCTACCATAAGCCAAACCGCCTCCTGCTTTGATATCCTGAGCCTGAACACTAGTGCTGTAAGCAAAGATCAATCCAAAAATTAGTAATCCTAAATTAATTATTCTCTTCATAGTATTATTCGATTGTTTTAATTTATTATTAGTATCCCCCTTATTGGGTTGCTTATTATATACGTAATCCCTCTGAAAGTTGTGTCAAAATAATTGAGTCAAAGTTATTTTATTAAAATTTTCTGTGACATATTATAAATTCTCTTGGTAGATCATTGAAATCTATGAAAGGGGATAAACTTTATAGGCCTTTAGCCATTTAATTTTTAATTGTACCAATGGTTATTTTATAGATTTGCTGTACCGCATGTTACTCATGATAAATCAATGAGATTTTATCTGTTATTTAACCATCAGCGAAATAATCCTTCCAAGTTTTCTTACGATATTTTAAAGCCCTTATCATTGAGTGGGAATAAAGCGACACTTTTACTAAGTTTGAGCCCAAATTAAAAAAGTAATTGTTTTCCTGTCATAAGTGGGAATGTCTGAATCAAACGCTTCGAATTCACAAACATCTAATTCGCCTCGAGAAAATGCATCTGAAAGCAGTCTTGAGGATGATGTGCTTGTTAAAAAAGCCAAAGGAGGGGATGAAAAAGCCTATAAAGAGCTTGTAGATAAGTACGAACGTGCTCTCTATTTCCATATCCTAAAGATGGTTAAAGATCGCGAACAGGTTGAAGACCTGGTACAAGAAGCATTTGTCAAGGCATTTGATAACCTAAATACATACAGTACCAATTATGCTTTTTCAACCTGGTTATACCGTATTGCCACCAATAATACCATCGATTATCTGCGCAAGAAAAAGCTAAAAACTCTCTCCATTGATAAGCCGATGAAAACTAAGGATGGCGAGATGGAGATGCAGCTACCTGACGAGTCTGCCAGTACCGACCGTAATATCATCAAAAAGCAGCGGAAAAAAATTGTACAAAATGCTATAGAGGATCTTCCCGAGAAATACAGAAAAGTGATTGAATTACGGCATATGGAGGAAAAAACCTATAAAGAAATTTCTGATATCCTTGATAAGCCATTAGGTACAGTGAAGGCGCATATATTTAGAGCGCGTGAGCTTCTGTACAAAGCTCTTAAAGATAAACGACATCGTTTCTAATATTCTTTCCCATTTTGTTGCAGGCTTTGTGCAGCTGCGGCTACATTGTCCTTATATTTCTCGAATTTAGCACGCCTGATTGCACTTCCCTCGAAAAGAGCATCATATTGGGGGATGTCCAGCTCTTCCCAATAATTTATGTCATGATCTAAAATTTTTTGCCGGGGAAAAAGATCTTCCATCTCACCATAGCTGACATCATTATTCCATGGGCAGACATCCTGACAAATATCACACCCAAACATCCAGCCAGCAAGATCATCCCGATGTTGTTCTGGAATCTCTTCTTTTAGCTCTATGGTTAGGTAAGAGATGCACTTGGTTGCATCTACTCTATAAGGCTCATAAATGGCGTTGGTGGGGCAAGCATCAATACAACGGGTACAGCTGCCACAGTGATCTGTTACGGGCGTATCATAATTAAATTCAACATCAACGATCATCTCACCGATAAAAAAGAAAGAGCCCATATTTTTGTTCAGGATATTCGAGTTTTTGCCCATCCATCCGAGGCCGGACTTAACTGCCCAGGCTTTGTCTAAAACAGGTGCGGAATCAACAAAAACACGACCCTCTAATCCGCCCAAAAGTTCTTTCGTTTGAGCAAATAGCTTTTTCAGCTTTTTCTTATACACTTTGTGATAGTCACGCCCCTGTGCATATTTGGCAATTTTAAGCGTATTATCCTTTTGCATTTGGCGTTCATGATCGGGATGAAAATAACTACCAACTACTGAAATAACAGACTTAGAACCGGGAACGAGCTTTGTAGGATCAACTCTTTTTTCAAAGTGATTTTCCATCCAACCCATCGTTCCATTTCGGTCTTGATTCAACCACTCTCGCAGGCGACGCTCCTCCTTTTCGAGCCGACCCGCTTTAGCAAAGCCGCAAGCGTTGAAACCTAATCGAAGGGCATATTCACGTACTTTTTGGGTTCTCTCGCGGAGATTCATTTCAGCAACAACGTTTAGCGTATTTGATTCACTGTAAGGTAATGTATTTACAAAGAAATGTTTAACAGTAATACTGCTGGCGTATAGAAATGCTTCTGTTAGTCACTTTTTTACAACTTGTTAAAATAAGTTATACTGAGTGAAAAGGACAGCTTTTATAGTTTATCAGTAGATATATCGTTGATATGTCCGTTTTCCAATTTTACCGTGCGGTAGGGGTATTGTTTTACGGTATCGTAATCATGCGTTACCATAAGTACGGCCATACCGCGGTTGTTGATCTGTTTGAGAAGTTCCATGATTTCAGCGGATGCACCAGGATCTAAATTACCGGTAGGCTCGTCGGCCAGCATGATACGCGGTTCATTGGCTAACGCTCGGGCAATAACGACTCGCTGTTTTTCACCACCCGATAGATCATTGGGCATATTTTTTCGCTTGTGACTTAATCCAACCATCCCCAGTACTTCGAGCACCCGCTGTTTAATGTAACTTTTGTTTTCACCGGTTACTTGCAGCGAAAAAGCCACATTATCATAAACCGATCGGTCAGGAAGAAGTTGGAAATCTTGAAATACGATACCAAGTCTGCGCCGTAGATAGGGTACCTTTTTGTCGGGAATAGAGGTAACATCCAAATCGGCCACGCGAACGTCACCGGAATCGGGTAACAAATCCCGGTAAATAAGTCGTAAAAATGAACTTTTACCGGCTCCGGTTTGGCCAATTAGATAGGTGAACTCACCGTTACCAAGTGAGAAGTTAACGTTGTCGAGCACCGGCTGGTGATCGTATGATACTGTTACGTTTGAAAATTCTATTACTGATTGCTGGGACATTGTAATACCATTGTGATTCGTAAACTATGGTCATCGGCTTCTTCAAAGTTGAAACCACTGTACTTCGCTCGTATGTTATACGCTGTTTGATCGATAATATCAAGCATTTGTTGGAGGGTATAAATCCTTTGCTGATGAACTTCGCTGAATTGCTGAACAACGCTTTCCTGATCGTCGGCCAGTTTTTCTATTCGAAAGGTGTTTTCGTGTAGTTGGTTTTCTGCATCATAACTGCTTTTTCGAAAATAGCGATAGTTATCCTCGGTATAACCCTCTTCGTTATTTAGATACTCAATAGCCTGTATGGAATTTTTGGGCGTTGTAAAATCAAAAA
>CAYNKF010000137.1:0-6759 GCA_964397705.1 uncultured Balneolaceae bacterium
TAATTAAAAGCCAGCGAAGAAAAAGAGTTTTTTCAGCGATTAAAAGGGGTAAATACGGATATCTATTACGTGCCCAAAGCAACCTTATATCATCGCGTTGATAAACAGCGGCTCACTAAGGAATATATAAAAAGACAAGCCATTGGCTTAGGCCAAAGCATTTCCTTACAGCTAAAAGACAAAGCCATGGCTCAAAAGCTCATAAAAGGTTCCAGCGAAGTTTTTAAAATGATAGTTACGCTGGGTTTATTCCTACCGTATACACTAACCTTTCAACTCTCAAAGGCTGTAATGCTTATCAAATTTCGTAAATGGATTATAGAAGGCTACCTTTCGGTCACCCAGTGAACTCTTCCCGTTTCATCAGTTCAGATTTATACTATTTATCCTGATAATGATCTTAACAAACGACTTTGTCTTTATTCATTTCCCCAAAAATGCCGGGTCATTTGTCACCCAGTGCCTAAATAAAATATATGATGGCAGATCCAATAAATCTGAAGAAAAAAGAATAGCAGACTATTTTTATTATATCTTCGACAGGGAACGCACGAACTATGCTAAAAAATATATGTCGAAAGCACTGGCCTACAATGGGGAAAAAATTAAGACACAGCACCAAGGATGTGACGAAATTCCAAAGAAGCACCAACACAAGCCCATTGTAAGCACCATACGAAATCCATTTGACCGATATGTTTCACAATATAAATTCGGCTGGTGGAAAAGGAATCCGGTTTTAAAAGAGGAAAGGCTGAAACAACTATTTCCCAACTTCCCTAATCTCAGTTTCTCTGAATATCTTGATTTGGTACTAAATTATAACCTCGAAAACACTAAACAAAAAAATGATATAACGCTGGATATCGGCATTTACAGCCTCTATTATATCAAGCTTTTTGGAAAAAACTATTTAGAGTTGCTACCCTCAATAGATAGTATTAATGAACTGAAAGACCACCACTTTTATAACGCCGATTTTCTATATCAAGAAAACTTGCGGAAAGATCTATTTGAGTATCTGAAACAATTCGAATGGCCAGAAGAAAAACTTCAGGTGATCTACGAACACAACAAAGTTAATACCAGTCGAGATGACTTTTCGTACAGGGAATATTATTCGCAGGAGAATATTGACTTGATTAAAGAAAAAGAAGCCTTAATATTCAAGTTATTTCCATCATATTCGTTTTAAAATACGTGGAGGAGTAGTATTGATGTCAACCTAAAATTACTTTTCCTACAATGAATATTTTATGATAAAGAAGTTAACAAATTATTTTCCTACAGGAGTAAATATATTTGCGAGAAGAGCGCTTGACAAGCTTATTAAGCCTTCAAAAGACCGAGTGTTCTGTATATCCATGCAGCGAACCGCCACCACTTCAACGGGTGACTTCCTAGCTGATCACGGGTATTCTGTTGCAGGATGGCCAGTTTCAAACTATTACAATTGGCCGTATTATTGCTCTACAGGCAATCATGAGGCTATATTTAGCTCTGCTACTTTTCAAGCATACAACGCATTTGAAGATTCACCGTGGTATCATCCCGGAATGTATAAAAAACTGTATCACCGGTTCCCAAATAGTAAATTTATTTTATTTCAGCGGGATAGTGATGAATGGTTCGATTCAATGGTGAGACATTCTGATGGAAAAACACCGGGAAACACCTTTCGCCACTGCAAAGTGTATAATCGATTACCCGAATTTTATAAAAGACTGGAGGATGACGAAAATTTTCATCCCACGCTTAATGAAAGCGATAATCTTATGAGCCTACAAGGGAAAAGGAAGCACTACATAAAGATTTATGAGAATTACAATAATGAGATCATTACTTTTTTTGAAAACGCAAACCTGGAGAGGCTCTTTACTGCGCAACTTAAGGATCCGGATAAGTGGAAAAGGCTGGGCGACTTTTTGGGAGTCAGCGTAGATGAAAATTATCATAAGCATTCAAACAAATGTTGATGAGCATCTTTTTTAATAAAACAGCTTCTTAAAAAATTATTCGATGAAGGATAAAATACCTGTTACACAACCTTTTTTGCCTCCGCGTGAGGAATACGAGTCTTTCCTGGAAGATATTTGGGATCGCAACTGGCTTACCAATAACGGTCCTTTGGTACAGGAGTTAGAGAATAAGCTAATCGACTATATTGGAGTTAATGAGCTGAGCTTAGTTACCAATGGTACCGTTGCACTTCAAATTGCCATGAAAGCCCTGAACCTGAAAGGTGAAATTATCACCACACCTTTTTCGTATGTTGCGACCACAAGCAGTATTGTATGGGAAAACTATACCCCTGTTTTTGTTGATATCCATCCGGATACTTTTAACCTGGATCCACAAAAAATTGAAGAAGCCATTACCCCAAAAACATCGGCCATTATAGCGACCCATGTTTATGGAAATCCTTGTGATATTGAAGGCATACAAACTATTGCCGACCGACATGATCTCAAAGTCGTTTATGATGCTGCACATTGTTTTGGCACAAAATACAAAGGAAAATCTATTTTCAACTATGGGGATATAAGCACATGCAGTTTCCACGCCACAAAACTTTTCCACACGGTAGAAGGAGGAGCAGTTATAACAAATGATCCCGAATTGCGACGAAAAGTTAACCTTATGCGCAATTTTGGTCATGATGGTCTAAACAACTTTACCGGCGTCGGCATCAACGGCAAAAATTCAGAACTACATGCAGCTATGGGGTTGGTAAATCTCCGTTATATTGATTCAGTGCTTGCCCAACGCAAAAAACTAAGCGAGATTTACGACCGCTATTTAAAAGAGGTTGATATTAGCAAACCTACAATTCAGGCTCACGCTGAATATAATTTTTCCTATTATCCGGTGTTGTTCAACAGCGAAAAACAGCTTACTGAAGTTCAAAAAAGATTAACCGAAGCAAATATTCAAACGCGCCGTTACTTCTATCCCTTGCTTTCTCAGCTCGATTATGTGGATGTGAAAACGACGCTCCCTGTCGCAAATCGGGTTTCGAAACAGATTTTATGTCTACCCTTTTATCATGAACTTTCGGAAGAAACAGTTGCAAGAATCTGTATGATCATAAAAAGTGCTTAACCATGAAACTAAAACGAGTTTTTATCCTTTATTCAGAACGGTCTGGCAGCAACTTACTGCGCGTTCTACTGGGTAATCATCCAGATCTATCAGCACCGGTCTCCCCACAATTTTTCGACAGCTTCACTCCTCACATTGAAAGGTTTGGAGATCTCAGAAAGAGAGAAAACTGCACCACGCTTATTTCACGCTTGATAACATATGCCAATCACCCATTCAGTAACTGGAATCTCACGGTATCAGGGGACGATATCTATTCCCAATTTACGCCTGAGAACTTTATTGAGACAGTGGATGCTTTATACGCCACCAAAGCTCGCGAGGAAAATAAACTAGGATATGTATGCAAAGAAAGACATTTATTTAACTATGGCGGTCTTGTTATGTCTGGATTGTCAGATGTAAACTGGATTTTTCTGCACCGTGATCCCCGCGATGTCGTAAGTTCTTGGCTTAAAAACAATATGCTTTATTTCACTGCCTACGAAGCCGCTCAGTCTTGGAAAGAAGATCAAAAAAAGTGCCTTGCCTTGCACCATGCCTATAACCTTTCATACCACCAGCTCAGTTATGAAGAACTTATTACGGATACCGAACAGACTCTGTCGCCGCTGTTATCATATTTAGATCTGAATATTGATGAGCAGTGCTTCCAAAACGAGCAACATAATGCAGAAGCTAATCGAAATGTGTTGTGGAAAAATCTAAACAAACCCATTGATTCATCTAACAAAAAGAATTACGTAGATATTCTCTCTAAAAAACAAACCCTAATTGTTGAATCGGTTTGTAAACAGCTGATGAAAAAACTTGGATATCAATTAGAAACTGATGGACAATGGTCTCCTGCTATCGGAAAGACCAATTACCAATACTTTAACAAGGTCAAAGAACTTTTGAATCAAAAAATGCGATCAAACAAAGAAACATCAAATCTTCTCCAGGACCGACAGAATTTGAAGCATGAACTTATAAACAGTTTATAACATGAGTATCGGAATTGTCCAACCATATCTATTTCCCTACATAGGATATTTCCAATTGATATCTGAGGTAGATACATTTGTTTTCTATGATGATGTGAATTTTATTACCCGCGGGTGGATTAACAGAAATAAAGTGCTTGTCAATGGACAAGAAAATTATTTCACCATCCCATGCAAAGATGCGTCACAAAATAAGCTCATCAACGAGGTCAGACATGCAATGACCGACAAAAAGCGGGGCAAACTTCTTCGTAAAGTCAAGTTCTCTTATAGCAATGCTCCTTTTTTTGATGATGTGTTTCCTATAGTAAAAAAAGTGCTAAACACCGATAGCAGCTATATTTCCGATTTGGCAATACAAAGTATCTCTCAAACCTGCAGTTATCTAAATCTGAATACGACATTTAAAATCAGTTCTGAGGAATACAGTAACGCCAAACTCGGAAAGGCAGAACGACTTATCGACATCTGTAAACAAGAAGAAATAGCAACTTATATAAATCCCACGGGCGGGAAAGAGCTTTACAATAAAGAACACTTCCAGAAAGAGGGAATCACATTAAAATTCATTGAACCATCTTTGAAAGCATATGAGCAGTTTGATAACGATTTTGTAGCCGGATTATCGATTATTGATGTTATGATGTTCAATTCTCCGGAAAAAATACACACCGATCTTTTAACAGCTTATAACTTGGTATAACATGCAGAACGCAGCAATTTTCGGAGTGCCCAGATCGGGTACATCATGGCTTGGTCAAATTTTTAATAGCTCCCCAAATGTAGTATACCGTTATCAACCGATTTTTGCCTATTCATTTAATGGGAGTCTAAGTTCTGAAAGTAGCTCGCAAGAGATTGGTCGATTTCACGAAAAGCTTCTACAGACCGATGATGATTTTGTTTGTCAAAAAAAGAATGTAAGCGGTAACCAAACGCCCACATTTGACAAACACCAATGTACCCACCTGGTATGGAAAGAGGTGCGCTACCTCGATATTATGGAAAACCTTATAAAACAATCAGAAACAAAAATTATTGGCATTGTTCGACATCCTTGTGGTACGATCCATTCGTGGCATAATGCTCCAAACGAATTCGATGAGCAATGGGATTTATTAGAGGAATGGCGTTATGCTCATAAGAAGAACACGTCTGAACATGATTTTTACGGGTATGAACGCTGGCTGGATGCCACCCAAATGTTTCTACAACTAAGTGAGAACTTCTCAAATCGCTTTCACATGCTATGCTATGAAAAGCTGGTTGATAATCCTCTTAAATACACTAAAGAAGCATTTGATTTTGTGGGGCTTTCCCTAGATCCACAAACAAAATCTTTTATAGATCATAGTACGACTTCTTCATCAGATGATCCCTATGATGTGTATCGGAAAAATAAAACCGGATTTGAATGGATAAGTCAGCTTAATCCCGTTATCATAAATGAGATTAAAACGGATAAGCGATTTCTTGAAATCGAAAAGCATTTTGGATGGAATACCTTGGAACAGAAAAAGCGGTAAATAAAAAAGACCCGCAAGTATCAGTCTGTATTACTACCTATCAACATGCTGCATTCATCAAAAAATGTGTAACCAGCGCACTCGATCAAAAAACCAATTTCCCAATAGAAATTATTATAGGTGAAGATGAATCAACCGATGGAACACGAGAAATCTGTAAGCAGTTGGCAGATAATCATCGGGATAACATTCGATTATTTCTACGCTCCAGAGAAGATGTGCGTTATATTAATGGCAATCCCACCGGGCGACATAATTTTCTGGAAACCTTAAAAGCGGCCCGAGGAAAATATATAGCTTTCTGCGACGGTGATGACTATTGGATCGATTCCCAAAAACTACAGAAACAGTATAACCACATGGAATCAAACTCCGACCTTTCCTTGTCACTCCATAACGCCTTTGTAGTCGATACAAACGGGCAAAAGAAATCTGTCTTTCCAAACATCAAAACGCAATCAATTATCAATCCAGAAAAAATCATTGAGAAAGGAGGTGGATTTTGTGCTACAAATAGTGTCTTCTTTCGGAGCGACATGCTGACAAATATTCCGGCCTGGTTTGTAGATGCTTACGTCGGCGACTACTCGCTGTATCTGCTGGCTATCGAACACGGTAAAATTGGCGCCCTGTCGGATATAATGAGCTGCTACCGAAGCGGACATTCCAATTCCTGGAGCAATTTAAGCAACCAAGTGCAGTATTTAGATCAATATCTCGAATCCCTAAAAGAAATGCTCTTTGATTTCAATGAATATTCGGATCAGCAATATAACTACAGCATTCATATACGCATAGCGCTCGAGGAGATTTATACTGCTTTCAAAATCATTTTAAGCGGTAGACTAAGCTACCTCTATAAACTTTCGATCCATGATAAACAATATACTATTCCGGCTTTCAAAAAGATTTTAAAACGTAAGCTCGGATTGTGATATTTTCTATGCAGCTTTAATAACCAATCAAAAATATTAGTAAGTTCTCACACCTTTTTAAATAACGAAGAACCATTTTGGGAGTCATATTCAGGCAAAGTATTCAAAACACAATCATTTCTTATATAGGCGTTGCCTTGGGATTTGTGGTTACGATCTGGATGTATCCCAATATTCTCACTCCCGAGCAGTATGGGCTTACCCGCGTAC
>CAYNKF010000138.1:0-6749 GCA_964397705.1 uncultured Balneolaceae bacterium
TGTCTCGATACGGGCAATAATCGGAAGAATAACCGTCATCATCATTGCCGTCGTAGCCGTGTTACTCATAAAGGCCGAAAGTACCGCCGTAACAAGCATCAACCCCAGTACAATAAATTTGGGCTTCGACCCGAAAGGACGTAACAATAATCGAGTTAAGTTCCGATCAAGGTTATATTTTACCGAAGCCTCGGCCAGCACAAAACCGCCAAGAAATAAAATAATAATGGGGCTAGCCAACGTAGCAAGGTAATCACTATAGTTATTAGGCTTATAATTTACGAGTCGGTGATCTGCATTTGATATAATCGTCATTCCTTCATTGAGATCAGGTGACTGTACTTGCAATTTCCCATTTGGCATGGAACGTACATCAATCTTGTGAGGAACAACATCTCCATCAGAGCTAACCGAATACAACTGTTGATCTGAAACAGCTTGTGAGAGTACTTCATATTGCCCATTGGTCTTATTCAGGGTTTCTACCGGAAGGGTAGCGTCCATAAAAACAGGCCCCTGCATGCTCAGGAGAAGTACCTCAAGCAAAATAATTAGCATAGAGGTTGAATAAATAGGAATTGGCTCAAACATCCAGAAAACAGCTGCCATCAGAAATATACCTAACGCCATATGACCGGCAAATGACAACCCACTAAAGGTAAAAATTAGCGGCAGGATAAATCCCATACATCCCAATACCAACCCAATCCATTGCACTTTTGTCAACTTCATAACGCCACCCTTTGTAGATAATTACTTTTGCCAAATAAGAAACCAATGGCAACACAAACTAATTGCTTCTGCGAACAATTTACAGTACTCATAATAGATGATACTTGCTCAACACAAATAAATAAACCATCGTGCAACCTTCAGCTGCACTTCATTGCAACACAACATCCTACATACCTACTATGAATTTCAGATGAATATCAAAGACTTTCCGGCAACGCTCACATATCAGGCGATCTTTTCTTATCATTCAAGGTATTATCAATTTAAATCAACAATGATCCATGAGTTCTCGCAATCTCATTGTAGCCTTTGGAGGTGTTTCACCCGAGCATGAAGTATCTGTACTTACAGCCATGCAAGTGATTGAATCACTTAAAGGGACCAATTACAATATCATTCCGCTTTATATTTCAAAATCGGGACGTTGGCTGACAGGCGATTCGCTGCTAAAAATGGAAAACTACCAGGATCTCAATGAGCTGAAAGAGCAGGCTACCCACTGCACGTTTTCGCATGATGATTTAGGAAAACCGGTACTCCTGGAAACAGAAAAAAAGGGGCTTTTCAATACTCCCGAAAAATATCCCATTTATGCCCTCATACCCGCCTTTCACGGTTCGGAGGGAGAAAATGGTGCTTTCCAAGGAACGTGCGAAATGTATAATATTCCGTTTGCAGGAAGCGGTGTTTTCGCCTCAAGCCTTGGGATGGACAAAATAAAAGCAAAGGACATTTGCAGAGCTCATGATATTCCTGTAGTCGAAGGATTCGATTTCTTCGAATCAGAATGGGTTGAGGATCAACAATCGATTTTAAAATTTGCCGAGCAGCTCGGTTACCCCATCATCTTGAAACCAGTAAATTTAGGTAGCAGTATTGGTGTTACCAGGGTAGAACACGAAGATGACCTTATCGAGGCTACGGAAACTGCTTTTCGATATGATGAAAACCTGATGGTAGAAAAAGCCATATCGCCCCTTATTGAGATCAACTGCTCGGTGTTAGGTACTACACATAATCTTCAAACAAGTGTTTGTGAACGTCCACTTGGACAAGAAGAAACGCTATCTTTTGAAGACAAATATCAGTCTGACAATGGATCCCAAAAAGGAATGGCTTCGGCAGATCGTGAGATTCCTGCGGATATTTCTGATGAGCTTACTCAGAAAATACAATCCCTATCAAAAAAGATATTTACATTATTTAGAGCTTCAGGTATTGCTAGGCTCGATTTTCTGATCAATGAAGATACCGAAGAGCTCTATTTTAATGAGATAAACACCATCCCGGGTTCATTCTCATTTTATCTTTGGGAAGAAAACGGAATGAATATGCGTGAATTAATGCTAAAACTAATCGAAATAGCTATCAAACAGCATCAGAAAAAAGTGGGCCGTATTCGCTCGTATGATACGAATCTCCTGAATGAAAAAGCTGTAAAGGGCATTAAGGGCCTAAAGGGAACTCAAAAAGAATCATCGGATAAATAATCGTTATCAACCATAATTTTCGGATCATGAAACTATTTAACTCGCAGAATTATCTACCTGTACTCATTATCTCATTGGTGTTACTGTGGGGATGCAAACAGCCGGAAACAATCGTTATAGAGGACGCACCTACCGCATCGGCACCTGCTGACACTACCGATGGATATACCTCCAGTGATGACGATTCGGATTTTCGAAAACTGGTTATTGGCGAATATCAGTCGATTTCAAGTTTTGATCCGCTTTTGGCCGAAAACGGGGCTACCATTCGGGCCTTACAACTTATCTATGAAGGACTCGTCCGCCTGGATGCCAACGGAAATACTGTTCCGGCTGTCGCAAAAAGCTGGGAGGTAAGCAACGACTCGCTTACCTATACATTTACCCTTAACCAAAATATTTACTATCAAGATAGTGAAGTATTCAGCACCGGAAGCGGTCGTCGACTCACGGCCCGTGATGTAAAGTTCGTATTTGAGCGAATGGCCAAAACAGGTAATCCACCTACAGCTGCAAGGTTATTTTGGAATATCGACGGTTTTGAGCCCTTTTATCAGGAACAGCACAAGGTCTATGAACCTAATAAAAGAACACTTTCTGAAGTTTCAGGCATCCAAACTCTAAACGATAGCACTGTCGTTTTCGAACTTCACCAAGATGATCCGCAATTTTTAGAAAAGCTGGCTTCGCCCTATGCGCTTCTCTATCCCCGGGAGGCTGTCAACAACACACAAAATTCTTTCGTCCCCGTTGGTACAGGTCCATTTACCCTTTCATCTCAAAGAGCAGACTCGGCCTATATCTTTGCTAAATCCCAAAAGTATCATGACTACAAAGCCATACGCCTGAACAGAGTTGATATTCTTACAAGCAACTCCGAATCTAACCTGATGCGACAAATGGGAACGGGTAATATCCATTTAATCCCTGAGCTTGGACCTAATATCATACAAAATGTTGCTACAAATTCAGGCACGCTTAAAGCAGGATTCAATGATCGGTATACATTAACAAGACGCAGTAGTTTTAATGATATAACTGTCCGCTTTAATCCGAATGCAGATATTACTGATGAAGTTGCAGGCCGAATCTCACGCTTGGCCTATGCTAATACCTCATCCTACTTTGAACAATTGCCCGGCTCTATAGTTACCCCTGATTCTACTGTTAATCAACAGCCATCAGATACCACCATTACTGAAAAGAATTTATATACCGTTTTTTCTGACGACCCATTTGCCCGAACTTACCTGGCGAATCTGGCAAAAATAATGGGACGCCAAGACGTGGAGCTAAATATGACTAACCTTCGTATCCCTACAAGAAATCTTGACCTCTGGGTCACGCAGCACACTCCGCTCATAAATGTCCATCATGGAAAGCTCTATAACGATTATCCCGAACTCTTTAGCTTCCAGGTATATCCTACAGCGCTGCAGCGCAATGAAATAACAGGGCTCAATTTTAATCAATACGGGTGGTGGCTTGATTTGCGCGGTGTTTCTCTTCCAGCTGCCGACAAACTAAATTAGCATCATGAAATTTGCGGTTATAGCAAATCCCCAAAAGTATTCTGTCAAGGAACCCTTTATCGATCTGTTAACATGGGCAGACGATCATGAGGTAAAAGTATACTTCTGCTCGGATTTAAAAGAGCTTTATGATGGCAAAGACCACCCCTCTGCAATAGTAGTAGAGAATGAAGAATTAGCCATTGATCATGCAGATATTATTATCGCTCTCGGCGGTGATGGCACGATGCTATATACCGCTCGTCTGATGAAGAGCATCCAAAAACCTATTCTTGGAGTCAATAGCGGACGACTTGGGTTTATGGCCTATACCCAAAAAGAGAATCTCCATCAGGCGCTCGAATATCTTGTTGAGGATGAATATCGGATCGAAAAGCGCTTTTTGCTGGAAGCCAAAGATAACCAAGGTAATATTTATCACGCGCTGAATGAGTTCCTGTTCTCCAAAAAGGATTCTACATCGATGGTGAATGTGAGTGCAGAGTATAATGAAATGTTTATCAATAACTACTGGGCAGACGGGCTTATCGTTGCCTCACCCACAGGCTCTACGGCTTATAATCTGTCTTCCGGCGGGCCCATTGTGATGCCGAATACCGATGTCATGGTAGTAACGCCCATTAATCCTCACACGCTTACCACTCGACCTTTGGTTCTGCCTTCAAATAAACACCTTAAAGTGACGGTGCAGAAACAAGATCACGAAGTATTATTTTCCTATGATGGGCAAATCAAAGAGATCTCCGACTATCCGTATGAGGTCAATATTAAACGCTCAAACTTTACCATTGATCTGATTGAACTGCCCAACCAAAGTTATTTTGATACCCTCCGGAATAAGCTGATGTGGGGCATGGATTCACGTCAGCGATCTTAGTGTTGAAGGTTGAAAGTTTTAAAATCCTGAAGTTATAACATTCAACCTTTAAAATTTACACTTTCAACCTTTCTATCCCTGATATTCAGGAGATAAAATATTATCTTAAACCTGAAATTTTTAACCCCCAAAACTATTAGTCTCATGAAAGTAACAGTAGTCGGTGCCGGCGGGAATGTCGGTTCAACGGTATCAATGGCCGTAGCACAACGTGATTTTGCCAAAGAGGTTGTAATGGTCGATATCGTACAGGAGAAAGACGGAGATAAAATTTATCCATCCAAAGGACGGGCACTTGACCAGTGGGAATCATCGCCCATCCATCAGTTTGATACCAAGCTGAATGGGACAGTTGATTATGAAGATACAGCCGGTTCTGATGTTTGTGTTATTACAGCGGGTGTTCCTCGTAAACCGGGCATGAGTCGTGACGACCTGCTCGAAATAAATGCGAATATTGTTCAGGATGTGACCGAAAAACTTGTTAAGCATTCTCCCAACACTATTCTTATTGTGGTATCCAATCCGCTTGACGTGATGGCGCAAGTAGCCCTTGAAACTAGCGGATTCGATTCAAGCCGGGTAATGGGTATGGCCGGTATTTTGGATACGGCTCGCTATCGCTCCTTCCTTGCTGAAGAAATCGGCGTATCCCCAAAAGACATTCAGGCGTTGCTGCTTGGCGGACACGGAGACACTATGGTACCTCTTCCCCGTTTTACTACGGTATGTGGTATGCCCGTAACCCAGTTTATTGATGAGGACAAGCTCGAGGAAATTGTGGAACGAACCAAAGGGGGCGGTGGAGAACTCGTCAACCTGATGGGGACTTCTGCATGGTACGCACCAGGTGCTGCTGCCGCACAAATGGTAGAGGCGATCATGCTCGACCAAAATCGCGTATTCCCATGTGCTGCTCACCTAAACGGCGAATACGGACAGGAAAATCTGTTCCTTGGCGTTCCCGTCAAGCTGGGCAAAGGCGGTATAAAGGAAATAATAGAGGTTGACTTAAACGATGAAGAACAACAACTTCTAGATGAGTCGGCTGATCACGTACATTCTGTACTTAAAGAATTCCGTCAGCTGATGGACAAATAAATCGCAATAAATTTGAGGACGTAAGGCCCTCACTACTTGCATTTAAAAAAGGGACTCCGACGATCAAATCGGAGTCCCTTTTCATTTTATCTTCCACCACAATTACCTAAACTGATATCTTACTCCTCCCATAAGAAGATCAGTAGTCATTTCGTATGATACATTACTGCCCGGTATTGCTCCCATGGGGTTTCCTTGAGATACAAAGTTCGGATTCAACAACATGCCTGAGGTAGCCCCATCACTCTGTCCGTGGTGGTACATCAAATCAAATTGGAGCGCTTCCGTTGCTTCAAAACTAAATCCAATTTGATATGCATTTTTAATGATGGCTGTTGCCGGCGCATTAAAGAATGTTACTTCTTCGGTTATAGGATTTGAACTAAAAGTATATCCTATCCTCAACGGCAGGCGATCAATGCCTTTGTACTGAACACCGGCAGAAATCACAGAAATATTCTCCCATCCAAATCCGTTGACTGAACCTGTTTGCGTCCAGCCGGCTTCAGAAAACCCATCCGTATTTTCATAATCCACATACCGGTAATCCACAGCCATGTCTAACATCTCCAAAGAATATCCCAAACCAACCGAATAAATCGCTGGGAAATCCATATTAAAAGAATTCGTTGAAGTGGTGTTATCCAGGTAAGTGTTTTCAAACTCGAAGTCATTAAAATGCTGTGTACTCTTGTAGGATACCCCTGCTTTAAATCCCATTCCGGAATCATAGAAAAGACCTATTTGTCCACCCAACCCAACAGCCGAAGCATTGTTAGTTGATGGATAGCCAGCCTGTGTTGGATTGGCAAGCGGGTTTGGCGTCAATTCGAGCATTGCATAATTAAAGGTTGGCTCAACCCCGATAGAAAAATGCTTTGTAAGTTCGTACGCATAGGTTAGTCCCACCTGGAACAGAGCATAATTGGACTGCACCCTTCCAAATCCCCCCATCTGCTGCGGCATATTAATAGGATTGCTCAGATTTTCTGGGAAAGTTACGCCAAACCCACT
>CAYNKF010000139.1:0-6747 GCA_964397705.1 uncultured Balneolaceae bacterium
AAGGTTACTGCTCATGCCTGATGGCACATTAAAACTGCCGCCACCGGATTCAGTCCACTTGTATAATGTTCCCAATCCTCCGGGATCATCTGAGCCTGAAACCCCCTGCATCCAAAAGTCACCGAAAAAGTCATCGAAAGTAGCATTTTGCACTGGGGATGAAATCATACGCCAACCTTCTGTGCCACGAATGCCAATAGCATATTTCGAAGAACCAAAAGCCGTTCCATCAATTTTTGTGCCTGGAGAAAATGGGGAACTATCGTTTTCATCAGCAGATGTATGCCCTTCAAAGCTACCTATTATAGCAGGATTACGTGTAATTGCCTCATTAGATTCTGATCCAGAATAAGTGAGGCTGATTATTTCATTTCCATCAGCATCCTGAATGATTACATCGTCTCCCCCATTATTTAAGCTTAAGGTTCCGTTAGCAGCATATAAATTTGCCCCTCCAAAATTAACTCCTTCAGCTGAGTCAGAAAATACAACAAATGCCTTTTTCGATGGAATGACTGTTCCTTCCGGAAAAGTATATCGAACGGTACCTCCATTCAGTCCATCTGACAGTGTCCAGTTGCTAACATCTATATCAAAATTCTCATTGTTAAAAAGTTCTACAAATTCATCCCCAGTTCCATCTTCGGTACCATCACCATTTGCATCACCAGAACCAGTGGGATCATACAAAATTTCGTTTATTACAATATCAGGTGCATCATTGTCTTCAATAATTAGTGTCACTACATCCCGATTAATGATAGTACCTGTAGAGATATTTTGAAGCTGGAAAACTGCCCTCTCTGAACCTTCGAAGTCGGAATCATCTGTTAAAGTAATGGGAACTGTTTTAGTAGTGTTATTTCCGTCACTGTCTGAAAAACTCACTGTTTGAGTAGAGTAAGTATCAAAGTCATCACCATTGGATGCCGTGCTGGAACCACCAAGAAAAGCTACCTCCACATCTACTGCAACATTATTACTTTCTATCAATTCAACAGTAAGCTCTGCTGTACCATTATCTTCTGATGAATCCACAACAGAGGTACTAAATGCTATTGTTGGAGGCGAAATAATAGTGAATAAAGTTTCATCAAACGGAAGTACAAGATCAGATTGGTCCCCGCTTCCGTTCTCTTCCTGCCAGTTATTTAAAATATCATTCAGTTGTGAACGGTAACCAGCCTCAGTATTTCCACTTCGATCCCCGGTAAATTCTGCTACATCAATGTTATCAGTAAGTAATATAGTTTCGTTACCAGCTTGGTTAAGACCTGTATTAGCCAATGTGCCCTGTGTTCCATCTGGCTGATTATATAGATTAGCGTCTGATGCCAAAGCACCTAAAAATGTATTTGGGGTATCTTTATCCGGACCTAGAAAAGCATAGATTACATCACCTGAACCCGATAAGTTCATATTTGTATCATCCGTGATCGTTCCCGTATTCACCGAGGGTATTCCTTCAACATCACTAAATACCAATACAGTGCCAGGAGAAGTACCCTCCGCCGGTGCTTCCCAAGTTATTGAACCACCGCTGCCCACAAATGAACTACCATCCCATTCTTCGCTCGTAAAGTGCACTTGGTCACCGGCTGAATAGCTGGCAAATAATACAACTGAAAATCCCTCCCCAGGACCGTCAGAATTAAACCCTATAAATCCAATATCTCCCGCAGTCTGACCATACCCCTCTTGAAGTGCACCACACAAAAGAAGTGCGAATAAGAAAATAATCTTTTTAAAAAAATTATTCGGTAGCCCTAGGCCCATACACTCTGCATTGAAAATGAATAACGATAATATTGGTCATTAACTAATTAAGTATTTTTTGTACTCTTTATCAAAAATTTAGAGCGTATTCTTGACGGATAAACTTTTTTAACAAATAAATCAGAGAGCTCGTAATCTGTCTTTACTTTTCTTTTTTAAAACGTCTAATGCGTTGGTATCCATTGTTGCAACTAACTGATATTTTTCGCGAGCCTGATCAAGTTGATTAGTCTTTTCCAAAAGACGTGCCTTGTTGTATTGAAATATGATATTCCCGGGATAGCGATTTACTAGCGCATCTAAATGCCTTAACGCCTTTTCATGTTTTTGCTCCCTCTCATACAAATATGCCAAAATCATTTGGGCATCGTTTCTTACGTAACTATTCGACTTCGCCGCTTGCTCCAGCACATCGAATCCTTGCTGCATATCGGCCGACATCCCTATGATATTTGTAGCCCATTTTAATCCATCGGGTACGCTGCCTACCATATAATAAAACATCCCCTTACCAATCAATGCTTTGGGGTCATCGGCATCCAGTGCCAAAAGCTGACGCGTATATTTGAAGCCCGTCATTCCACTTTGCAGAGCCTCTTTGTAATTTTTTTCGGCGGCAGCCACTAAACTGCGGTATCCATACAGACCGCTAAGCATTAAAACCATGGTAGTATCACTGGAATTTTTACTAAGCTGATTCCGGCTGATCTCTATAGCATGCTGAGATTGGGACAAAAACTGATGCGCTGCTTGTTTTGACCGACCTCCAAAATAATACTTCCAGAAAGGAATCATCGACTCAAAAAAATAAGCTCGTGAGTCGTCAGGATTTTTCTGCTTTAGCTCTTTAAATTCCGTCTCAGCATCTTCCCAGTCTGCCCGATAAAAAGCTTCAATCCCATCCTCCAGCTTTTTTTCATAGGAAGAAGTATCTGCCTGTATTTCGATAGGAACAGCTAATAGATCTTCTGAAAGACTAATACTACTTAGAATTAAAAGCCAGGTTAGGCAGATTACTCTCATATGTTCAGGCCTTCTGTTTCATATCAGATGATTTTGATAAACTCAAAATCGGTATGAGTCGAAATGTAAAGAGTTTAAACAGTTTTTTTAGTTACGGTCGTTCAAAGGAATTATTAATCATCGTCAAGATGCATTTCGCCCAATAATCCTTCGGTATATGCAACAGCAACTGAAACGGCTGCATCACCGGTTATATTAACAGCTGTTCTACACATATCAAGAATTCTGTCCACGCCCAAAATAAGGGCTATACCTTCTACAGGGACCTGAATTGCCTGTAAAACGATAACAAGCATGATAATCCCTGCACCGGGTACTCCTGCAGAACCAATAGATGCCAAAGTAGCCGTAAGTACGATTGTTATCTGCTGTGCAATGCCTAAATCCATGCCTAATGCCTGTGCAATAAATACTGCAGCTACTGCTTGATAAAGGCTGGTTCCATCCATATTAATAGTCGCACCTATAGGCAACACAAAGCTTGAAACTTCTTCATCCACACCTACATTTTTTTCGACGCGTTCCATTGTTACCGGTAACGTAGCAGCACTGGAGCTGGTACTAAATCCCAAAAGCATTGCGGGACGAATAGCTTTGAAAAAATCACGCAGCTTCATCTTACTAAAGATCTTAAACAGTCCGGAATACACGATCATGAGGTGCAAGAATAACCCCAATATCACCACAAAGGTATACCAAAACAACGCCCCCAGAAGATCCAGTGCCTGACCAATGTCATCACCGGCAAGATCTACAATGACCCCCGCCATAAGTGCAAAAACACCATAGGGAGCTACTTTCATTATCAAATCTACTATTTTGATAATGACTTCATTCAGAGAATCAAAAAAGTTAACCAGTGACTTACTTTTTTCGGTTGGGATCTGCATAAGACCAATCCCCATGAGAAGAGCAATAAATACAACCTGAAGCATGTTGCCGTTGTCAGAAGCCGCCTTAAAGAAGTTTTCAGGAACGATATCTACCAAAAATGTCATCGGACTCCTATCCATTACTTCCTGGGCAGATTGATCAGCACCCTCAATGTTATCCTGGTATCCGGCCATCAGTTGTTCCTGTGTTTCAACGGGTAGAAAATTCCCGGGCTGGATAATATTTACTACGGTCAACCCAATGGTAATCGCCAGCATAGTGGTAACGATATAGATACCAATGGTCTTGCCCCCCATTCGTGAAAGTTTAGCAATATCATTCAGGCTGGTCACCCCCACAATAAGCGAAGCCAAAATCAGGGGTACGGCAATCAGTTTCAACAGATTTATAAATATGGTACCAAAGGGTTGTATATAGTTAACCGTAAATTCAGACCAACCGGCAACACTCGCTAATAATCCCCATATCAGTCCAAGTACAAGTCCAGTGATTATTTGCCAATGCAGTCGCTTATACCATACTTTTTTCATGCAAGAAAAAATTTAGAAATTATTGCCAGTAATCCACCAAATCCTGTCGAAATAGTATTTACCAAATTATTTGAAAAGGAGATTTCTTCATTAATAACCGGAAGCATTACTGAACGTTTATTCTGTTGAAAAAGGGCCCCAAGATAAGAATCCATAAGACATCCCAAAATAGCAGCCACAAAAATGAGTATAAAAACGGAAAAATGAAGTGAAAAAACGTAAATACTCGCACCCGAAATGATTATAGCAGCAGTAAAAGCTGCTGTTGTTCCTTTAATACTTATCCCCCCATCTGTTCCGGGTGTGACCCGTTCAAAATTTGTAATAAGGTAGGTGCTTTCTGGATTTTTACTACCCAGCTCAGTAGCCCAAGTGTCGGCTGTAGCTGTAGCAATAGTAGCTATGGCGCCAACCAAAAATATTGGAGCCTTAAAAACGGTGGCACATATCAAAAATATGACCAGCCAAAACCCATTCGCCCAAACCTGCAATCCATCTCTTCGTACATTTTTTGAAATATGTTCTTCGCGCCATTTTGGGCGATCAGAAATAGCAACACTACTAATAAAAAATAATAACAATATTGCAGCGGTCTTCCATCCTCCAAGACCAAAAGCGAACGTTCCAATAACAATCGCTGAGAACATACCATCGAGTGATAAGCCACGGAAAGCAAAAGCGGCTAAAGAAAAAAGGCCAGCCAACAATACTCCAAGCAGTATATTCCACTGTTGTGCTGTATTAGCAGTCGTAATAAATACGACAACTGCTAAAAACAGAAATAAAGCGTTCAGCTTTCGATCCATCAGCCCAAGTCAAAAGATTGTCAGGATGTTTTTGAAGAGCCCCGATCATGTTTAAGGATAGCTACGATAACAGCTGCATAACCGCTCATAATAACAATCGGAGAAACATAAAGAGATATAAAACCTTCTACTTCATTTTCCAGATACATTGCAGAAAAGCCGATAATAACCAATAGCAATCCCACTGCCAGAACTTTATAATTCCAGGCATCGAAGATCATCGGTTGCTTAGAACTGCTGCGTCCGTGCTTTTGTGATCCCATTATGATTAATCATTTTAAAATACATTAACAATGAGTGAACAAGGTAACGAAAGAATATCGTCTTTCTTTTATCCCAATTCAGCGGCTAAAGTAACGATTGATTTATTGAGCTACAAAAATACTGCCACAAATTAAAAATATCCATCTGCCATTTTGGAATCTCATTGTTGCAAATAGTTGTTATCTTATATTGCCAATTTAATAAAAGTATTGATTTATTTTTTTAATCGAATTATTCATCCCCATTTTGAAAACCATCATCCTTGCATCCGGAAGTCCGCGACGAAGAAAGCTCCTCGAAAAAATTGGGCTTATGTTTGAGGTTCATGCTAGCGATACGGCCGAAGACTATAAATCTAGTTGGTCGGCTAAACAAATTGCCCAAACGCTTGCCAATCGAAAAGCCAATGCCATAGCCCCCTATCACAGCAATGCTCTTATTATTGGTGCCGATACTATTGTCACTTTTAAAGACAAAATTCTTGAAAAACCTTCGAATTGCTCCGAA
This sequence comes from uncultured Balneolaceae bacterium, assembly GCA_964397705.1. Classification (GTDB taxonomy): domain Bacteria; phylum Bacteroidota; class Rhodothermia; order Balneolales; family Balneolaceae; genus Fodinibius. The sequence continues at coordinate 5,801 of CAYNKF010000139.1, forward strand.
GCTAAAGATATGTTGCAGCAATTAAGCGGGCATTCGCACGACGTGCTAACAGGAGTCTCATTGTTAAAAACAGACACATCAAGTAACATAATGAATAGCACGACGTTTATTGAGAGAACAACGGTCAGGTTTGGAAATCTTAACCCGCAACTTGTTCATGCATATGTAGCAACAGGAAGCCCTCTGGATAAAGCCGGTGGGTATGGCATTCAGGATCCACATGGTGCCCTATTTGTGAAAGCCATAGAAGGAGATTACTACAATGTAGTGGGATTTCCGCTCCACAGCTTTTATAATATGATGACATCATTTGCGCCGGAGTTCCTTTCCCAGCAAAAATCTTATCAATATTCCGATGACGCTTAAATCCTTTTTAAAAAGAACGCTGCTCTTGATTTTTATTTCGGCTATGATGCTATGTCCTCAAGCAGTCTATGCTCAGCAAAATGAAAGTTATTTTAAGGCAGACCAACTATTAAGTGAGCAAAAATTCGAGCAAGCAGCTAAACACTTTGAACAACTATATAACAGAGAGCCAAATCGCTACCTTTATTTTAGTAAACTTACCGAGAGTCTCATTAATCTAAAGGAGTATGAAAAAGCAATTGCAATAACAGAACAGGCTGTAAAAGATGGCAGGCACCGTCCCCAAGCAAAAATCCGATTAGGAGAACTTTATCATATAAGCGGTGATATAGATCATGCACTTAAAATCTGGAATGATATCCTTAAAGATTACCCGAACAATCAACAGATATATTTGAACGTAGCACGAACGGTCAGCGATCGGAAAGAGTATGATAAAGCAATTGAAATTTATGAAGAGTTGAAATCATCGTCTGGGCAATCAAATCTGATCTCCTCTGAACTAGGGGAAACCTACATGCAGGCAGGTCATTATGAATTGGCAATACGCGAATTTTTGGGGTTAGTACAACAAAACCCCG
>CAYNKF010000140.1:0-6644 GCA_964397705.1 uncultured Balneolaceae bacterium
TATAATACGCTACTCATATTTAGAACTGATGTGGCTGAAATCAAAGACATAAATAGTTAAATAAATTTTCTACTTACGCATGATGAGATAGGTGATTAGTAGGCATGTAATATATAAGTGTAACCATATATCGAACATTAACAACTATTTAGCCCAATAAAATAATTAGGAAATTCTAATTATAATTTTTTTTAATCATTGATTAGAATGATTGATATCAAGAGTTTTTCTAGCGATTTAAAGGGGTGAGAGAGCAGTAGACACATCTTCTATTACTAAAAAAACTCGGGGAAAATAACATAAACAAAATGGGAGAATATTATGAGAGCAAAATTATATTATGGTTTTCTGGTCTTATTGATTGGATCACTATACCTAACCGCATGCGATAATACCACCACTGGTGGCGACACTTTTGAAGAATCCTTCGAACTTTTTACGGATCTTGAACCGGTTCAGGGCGCTTCGAATGTTACTGCTATAGTTAATAAAGGTGAAAAAGTACAAGGTAATTTTGGAAAGGCTGCAGGATCTGATAGTTGGTTCCAAATAAAGCTGTCAGGTATTGAATCCAATGACATCATAAACAATGGAACTGTGGGTGCTTGGTGCCTCGAGTGGAAAAAAAATATGCGTTCTAACAATGATGTTCATGAAGGAACGAAAATCTATTCTACAAAGGGAGCCGATAAATGGCAGCCTATGACTTATTTCTTTTCCATAAAGAATGAGCTCAAAAGAGATGACCCTACCTTAACTCACAGAGAATTTCAGTCTGTGGTCTGGACACTTGCAGGTGAAATGGGCTTTGCACCTGAGTTTGACCTGACAAAACTTAAAGATAGTGAGCTTCCTTCACGCCTTCGCGAAAATGGCCAGGCTATCGTTGATAAAGAAAAAGTTCTCTCAATTGTTAATCGGGTAATGAGTGAGTACAAAGCAAAAGCTAAAGCTTCCAGTACTACATTATCACCTACGGTTATGGAAACAGAAGGAGATGAGCAGGACGTGATTATTCCTGATCCGCCCCCAGTTATTGAAGTAGATACTAATATTTTTATCTATTTTGATGCATCGGGCTCGATGAATTCTACGTTATCACCTTTACAAACGATGAGAACTACACAACTTAAAGATGCCCTGTTACCTTTATATGATGGGGATTCAAATGCCTATGACCAGAGGGTTCAAATAGTTTCTCCTTTCGATGAACGAACAATGAATTGGTTTAATCTGGGAAATGTCACACCTCCAACCGACGGAAATGTGATCGTTCTCATCTTCCAAGATGAAGCTCATACCGTTTATCATCAAATTCCATTTAATAACACTCAAACCCGAACATCAACTTATGATTCAGATATAAGTGCTCTTCGGACAGCTTTGGATGGTTATATTGCTGATCCCAATAAGGGCTCAGCTTACTACAGAGGAGTGCTATTCCAAGTTGAAAATCCTCAAACTTATTACCTGGGTGGTACAATTGGAGAAGCTTTCCAAGGATTTGTTCAATCTTATCAAAATGGAACTGGGAATTATGCCCCACCATTCGGACTATCAGATAGAAATGAGTTCAACTATGTATATGATGTGGTTGATGGTGATTTGGCGGAAACTTACAGAGACTTGATTATTCAAGCTCTCCAGGATTTAGGTTTCGCAATACCGACTCCCGCATAGATTTCATAGTTCTTATAGCCCTTATAATCATCTATCTAGGACTGACAGACTTTTAACCTGTCAGTCCTTTTTTTGTCACTTGGTAGAATGTCTCAGAAAGAAACTTGCACACTGCCATGCATTTTCTCCAATGTAAACAGAAAAAGCTTCACCAATATAAATGATATACGTAAAGCCTTACCACTACAATGAACTACTAAAGTTCTAATACGGGGATCCTAAAGAAAATGTGTACGAATTGCTCCCCAATTTATATCCAAGTTTTAATGATACAAGTCAAAATATTTCACAAAAATTTATTTACTTCCATATGGTCAACTTTCAGGTAGGCTCATAACAAAATGTTAACACTAAGGGTAACTTATTATAAGAACGGCAAATTCGCTTATATTCTCCCTTACAAAAGGTGTGGAAGCCTAAGTCTAGTTTTTGGTAGATATTTTCGTCCTATTGTGTATTTAAGGCAAGTACAATGTCTCTAAATAATATTTTGTTAGTTAATATAAGATCAGATAAGAGTTCACATAACGACAAAATGGTTATATGATGGGCAAAATAACTTTAAAGCTACTACCTATGTGTTTTTTAGAGTCAAGAGCTATCTTAACACCTTCTTGTTGTACCAGGTTTTTTACATGATCTAATCCTATTACATAACTCTGTTCACCACTTGTAGCCACTTTTTGCTTTATGGGTTTAGAGTTATTGAAAGCACTTACATGTTCAGGAGACATCCCCTGTTCATTATCACTGACTTTAATTTGCAACGTAGTTTTATTCACGATGTTAAATGAGACTGTAACTTGCCCCTCTTCGAAGGTAAATTTCAATGTATTAGATACTATATTTCCAACTATTTTGATGATCTTTTGTGATTATTATTGCCCAAAAGCAACCTCCGAATATACCCGTTTTGAGAGATGCGAACTTTCGGTTAACAATCTTAAATTCGCTAATAGTTAACACTATAAAAGAACATCAAGAATCTAGTACCAGCGGAAAATAAAGAGCTGAACAGAAGAAAATAAGTGAGATTTAAAAAGGCTATCTACCTCGTATACCACTACTATGGAGAGAATTATCTGTATAGAGCCTGTCTTCTCGCTTACGAAACCCTAAGTTTCAAAAAACCGCTTTACCATGGAAATATCGAAAAAAACACAGAAACCCATGACCTTCAAAATAAGTACTTATATAGCATCTAACCTTTCGGAAGTCTTTTTCTAAATGATGAACCTTAGCTAGTTTTTTTAATGAAGTCTTTCGACACCCAACCGCTCATCTTCACATCAACCCAGTACCAACCGTTTTCCTCATCCCTGATGTCGACTATAGTACCTTTCTTGAGCGGTTCCGCGATGGTTTGGGTACCGGCCTTTGGCCCAGAGCGGATATTGAGCATCGAAGCGGTGACTACGCCGGGATTATCTATGCCGGCCATCTCATCCTCGCCTTGGTCGCTGCGGTCCGCATGCAGCAACCTTTCGCGCAGCTTGTCGAGCGGAAAAGCCGGACCCGGATCTGACTTTCGGCCCGGGGAGATTTCTTCATGTCCGAGAATCGATTTGATATCGTAGGTATCGATCAGGAGTTCACAGATTTCGTAGGTCTTGGTAATCTGTTCTTCCGAGAATCGATGCCAGTAGGATGGCTTTTTCTCGTTCCGGTGCACGGCCTTGATTACCTCCTGCTCTGGATAGGATCGACCAAACCATGAGATAAATTGCTCTCCGCTTTTGGTCAGCCGTCCTGCGTTGTCAAGCTCGAGACCGATCGAATACTTATTCAATCCCCTTCGGTCACCCCAAGCGCTTTTCCCGGCATGCCAGGCAATTGTGTCGAATGGGATCAGTTGGACTATCGATCCGTCACGGCCTATCACCATATGGGCTGAAGCCCTGATCTTGGAATTGGTGAGCGTTCTCACTGAGGATTCGGCGGAACTACCGGCAGTATAATGAATCACTATTGTATCCGGAAGATCTTCAGAAAATTCACCACTGGTGTTTGGTGAGGCCACGAAATTGGCAGATTGCTTGTCCAGTTTTGCATCTGATATTTTCATGAATCGCTTTTCTTAAATGTTAGTTGCTTGGCTGCGTGCTGCTCAATTGTTTGGTTACATCCAAAATCAGGCTGGCGGTCAACCGCGAACGTTCAACAATCCCCTGTAGCTGTTTTGCATCATTGACTACCGGCAAGAAATTCAGGTTATAGGATTCCATCTCTGTGAGAGCATCACTCCTGTTGGCGTCGTTGCTCAAAGCCCTGTCGGCATTTATAAATCCGGGCAGTTCCATGAGGCCATCACTGTTCGACTGATTTAGGAATTTTTCGAATTCCCTGTACCTTACGTCGCTTCTTTCAGCTTCCAGATAGTTTACCAGAAGATCGGCCTCGTACATTCCAAAGAATATTCCTTCATTGTCATTAACGATCACATATTTCAACAAAGAATGACTCCGAAGAGCTTCAAAATAATCACGTATCGCCGACCAATAGTACCCACCGTGACCCAGGCGGAATTCCAAGGATTCCGTTTTATTCCGAATAAGTTCTGGTATCTTATTTACACTTTCCTTGGTATCGGTTTCGAGCTCACGAACGGGTATACCTTTCAAGAGATTTACCTGTGAGTCGATCTCTTTGCTTGATGCCTGTTCAAAGGCAGCTTTCACTTTCAGATCACCGAATTCGAAAGATTCGATTTTGCCCGAGAGAAATAAAATCAGAACCACCGGAAGCAGTGCTAATATTATATCCGAATTTTTGATCTCAAACTTATTATCAGTGCTGGTACGAAGCCACACAAGCAGTCCAATTACAGCCGCAAATGCCAGCAAAGAGAAAATCAGGATTAATTCCATAGATATATGAATTTAGAGGTTTAATACATCTGGATTATAGATATAGGGTTCATGAGTGGTCTCCGAAAAGGCTAAAAGCGGAGCTCACCACCGTACCAAGAAGGGCATCCTTGAATTTGTCAAGACGTGCCTTGGCTATCCCTTTCTGTTTAAGAGCCTCCATTTTAGCTATGTCCTTCTTGCCCTTTACCAAGAATTCAAAATCATCCCTGGTAAGCTTGTCCTCAGCCACCAGTTGAGTCCAGCGCTTCAGGTCCTCCTTAGCTTCTTCGGCAAAGGCTTTACCGTCTTCGACAAATTCATCCTTCACATCATCACCAAACTGCCGGGCATGATCAATAAGATTGCTTTTCAACTGATCAATAAAGTCATTAAAATTTGGCATAATCTCCCCTTTTAAGGTTTGCGTTTTCCACTTTCAAGCTCCATGATGATATCGAACCCCTCTTCGATATTTCCCTTGGATTGCTCTACCATGGTGGATGAGATCTGTCCCCGTTCTTTCCACATGCTAATAAATCCGCCGAGCAGTGAACCCTCCGGATCGATCATAATCTCCCACTGTTGCTTGCTCTCTGTATTGTTCGGCCGGCTTTTGGCATACTCATAAGCTTTCTGAAGTTCGATCTTTAAAGCCTGCACTTCCTCCTTATGGAGTTCGTAGAGTTGGGTAGCCTTATCCATCATATTCAGCGATTCCACCTTCAGGTTTACCGCTTGCTGATATGCCTGTTCGCTAAATGCGGCTTGCATGCTGCTGCAGCTAACTGTTACGTACATAATGAGCAAAGCAAAAAGCCCAATACGACTATTAGAGGACAGGAAATTCATAGTAATCAGGATTTGAGTTTAAATTCAGTAAGATCATCTTCAATAATACCCATGATTTTGTCTACAATATTATTACGCTTAAATCTTGCAACTAACTTTGCTGCTGACCGGGTAAAACCGCCGTCAATGTATTGATTGATAAGCCGATCAATAACAATTTTTGTCCGGTTCGTAACTTTTTGGCGTAGCTCATCCAGTTCTCGGTCAGTCATTTCCAGTGTTTTCCAGTGCATCGGGAAAGCTTCTTCTTTGGTTTCGCCTACCAGTGGAATGATTGGTAAAAAGCGTGTGCCATTTTTTTGATAGGAAAATCGTTCAAAATCATCCTCAGTATAGTCACCGAAAATGGAATTATTTTTGGCTTGTTCAACCGGTAGGGCGAAATATCGCCGCAGGAATTGCTGGCAATTACGGCGACCAAGCTGAAAATCATGCATGCGGAACTTCTTTGACATGAATCCACCGAATCCATTCAAGAATCCCGAAGCGATGGGATACTCGGCTTTTTGATCATCCCGTGTGTAGCGGGTAGGCGCAATTAAAAATCGACTGTATACATCGTCCGAATTGGCTAGTATAAGCTCATCAGGTTTAAAACGCGATTGTGCAATAAGACTGCCGAATAACTGGGAAAATACGCTAACAATGTCGTAATCTTCGACGTTGGCTCGCTTTTGAAGTGTAGTAATCTTCTCGCTGGGGAAAGGATCAACCATAAGAACACTGCGACTCACATTCTCTGCACCTCTTGGATTGAATTGACTGTCCCCGGCCAGGGTTTGACGCGCCAACTCCAAAGGTTCATTATCCATAACGCCGCCATCTACAGAAAGAAAGTTAAACTGATCATCGCGATGCGGAGGCCAGCTAGGAGCGATGGTTTGCATTTCTATACATTTATTTGGGGCAGAAGGATCTGATGAATCGGGGCGAAGTGGCACCGGCCAAGAGCGGAAATCATAATGTGAAAAGGGGCGTTCAATTATGCGTGGTGCCAACCCACCGGGGAAGGCACCGGTAGCTAAGGCCACATTTTTCAGAAGATCCCAGTTTGTATGAGCGTCATTTTTGGGATCCAGCCATTCGGTTTCCCGCGATTGCGGTTGATGGTCACTTAATAGGAAATGAAAGAAATCGGTATGTTGGGTAATGGTGTGTCCCTTACCTGATCGTCCCTTAAACTGGATATTATACGGGATGCCTTGCAAGTTAGTAACAGTTAGGTAGAGATGCAGCATCTCCGATATATAATCCGGTCGGGTACCA
>CAYNKF010000141.1:0-5077 GCA_964397705.1 uncultured Balneolaceae bacterium
AAAATTCCAATGCTATTAAGTCCTTCACCCTTTACCCACATAAAGAACGTAGCGGCCGGTCGTTTTATGATATACTTCTCGAGCGAGAGCGGTTTTTCAAAATGATTGCGTGCGGGTGATGGAACCCCTGTTTCTTTGCGAAATCTGTTGAGATCTTGTTCGGAGCTTCGATCTATGTTAACCGAATATATGTGGGTAACTCGAAAATCTTGCATTACATCGCCAATAACGCAACAATGTTTTTATGGATATAGATCCTACAATGATCTAAATAAAAATTATTGAAAGGTGGTGAAGGTGTGTTGTCATCTAGAAAAGAATTAGCAATTATTCTTCGATTGCATGTTGTTTTTCTAGGAATAGGAGTGTTTGTTCGGCCTGCCACTGATGTCGACGTTGATGAGCTTCAAGTAGGAGAAAACACTCAGAAAGTGTCATTTTAATTATTGGAAAGATAGGATGTGAAACCTTTGAACGTCCTAGGTGAACGTGTTTTTGGTGAGCATTTTCGAGTTGTGCAATCAGACGATTTTGTAAATTTAGGTACTCATCAAGTAATTCCATTCGTTTGTAACCGGAGGTATCAACTGGCTTCATTGCTTTAATAGTTTTCAACTTCATTTTGTATGGTGGTTCAAAAAAGGAAATAACTTTATTGGCAAGCCATCTCGGTGGAAAGGGGCGGTTGACTACACTAACAGTATCGGCATTTTTAGAGATCGCTGATGTTATATTGTCAAAGTACAAATCGCCATAATTTATAAGATGGCTGTAACATTCTGCTATGCTCCACCGGCCTTTTGTGGGAGCTTTTAGGAATAGGTTTTCATCAACAGATAAAATAAATTCTTCAGCAGTATTCTTTGTATTCTCAAACTGCTTAATGAACCATTGATAGGTGTGTTTTTCCATAATGATTATCTCTTTTTCGTGCTTTTTAATTCCATAATTCGTTGATAAGATCTGTTGATCTGTTCACGAGTAATTTTACCTTCATCAACTAGGTTAAGGATAATCTTGTGAGCTTTGGGAACAATTTCAGGATCATAGATGGAGTTATTAGCAAAGACCAAGATATCAACTCCAGCATTGATAGCTTTGGTTATCGTAGTTTTCAGACCGTATTCATTGCGAATAGCGCCCATCATAAGATCATCAGAGATCACCACACCGTTGTAGCTTAACTTGTTTCGCAGTAATCCGGTAATGGTGGGTTTAGAAAGAGTTGCAGGGTAATTGGGATCAATATTACGGTTAAAAATATGTGCAGTCATAATGGCATCTCCCAAGTCCTTTTTGATAAACTTTCGATACGGGAGCAATTCTTGTTTAGACCACGTTTCCGTTACATCAACTACACCAAGGTGGGAATCTTTTTTTGAGCTTCCATGTCCTGGAAAGTGCTTCAGTACCGACCGTATCCCATATTTGTTTAATGTTTTAATATAAATAGAAGCATGTTTTATTACTTTTGGGGGAGCTGCGGAAAAGCTGCGTTCCAATCCACCAATGACAGGGTTTTCGGGATTGATATTCACATCAACAACCGGAGCAAAATTCATATTGATTCCTAAACCAGCTAAGGTCTGTGCCATTTTTTTTGCATAGAACCGGGTGCTGTCTACGTTATTTAACGCTCCCAGATATTCTGCCGATTTGATTTTGGGAAACCCCATTGATGGTTTTAGCCGAGCTACTTGTCCCCCTTCTTGATCAACTGCAATTGTAAGGGGAATATCAGCTATTTTTTTAAGGTCGTTGATCAGTGTTTTTACCTGTTTGGGGGATTGTATATTCCGCTCCGAAGATTTCGAGGGAACATCGTAGTCAAAAAGGATAATTCCGCCCAAATGATATTTTTTTATATCACGGACTATATGATTTGTATCAGTGAGTGCAGTACCTCGGAATCCTACCAAAAGCATCTGACCGATTTTTTCATCCAGAGATCTACTTTCTTCAGCAAATGAAGTTTGACTGACGGAAGTGTTTGTAAATAGCAGAGTCAGAAGAACAGAAAGTAACAATGAACGAAGCATACAGTGGATTTAATTGATAAAAGAAGTTTAAAATTAGAACAGACAGCGTGTTAATAGTACTTATTTCTTTGGGTAAATAAAATGTGAATAGACAGGGTATAATATTGTGTGTTTGTTGCGATCTGAATCATTAATATTTTCTAATATTTATATTTGAAACGACCACAATTGAGTCAAAAGCTATATATGGGAAAAGAGAACTTTGTTTAGGATAATTGGGGACGAAAATTTTGTAACAATCAGGTAACCGAATACTCTTGTATTATGAACAAAAAGGAATAAAAAGAAATGAGGTTCTTAACCAAATATATACACGCTGATAGACCGAATTTTGCGTGTTAATTTTTTAGGAAAAAAATCATGATTGAGAGTTTTAATAAAAAAGAATTGGAAGAAAAGATTGACCAATATGTAAATGGTCAGCTTTCCGCTCAGGAAGTTGATGAATTATGGGCAGAGCTAATTCAGGATGGTTATCACTTGGATTATCTCAAAAGTGTAGCTAATCTAAAAGCCGTGGTCGAGCGTAAAAGAGAAAAGCAAAAAAGTACAACCCAAAAGCGATATTGGTATTACGCCGCAGCGGCAGTCATAGCTTTGCTTATTGCCGTAGTTGGGGTAATGAATATTTCTACACAGCAGCAATCCTCGGTAGAACCTGTATCTAGTATTGAACTGGATTATTATCGTTCTGGAGATGGTACTATTTCCTCTTCGTCTGATAAAGATATTATCAGTAATGCTATCAAGCTTGCCAATACCGGACGTGAAAGCGAGGCCATATCGCTACTAGCGTCTGAGCTGGAGAATGCCTCAGAGCCAGAGTGGATTGCTGAATTGAGCCTTAATTTGGGGTCTTTACACTACAATAATGGCAATTACAATAAAGCAATTGAACATTACGAAAGGGTGGTAGCTAATGAAGATAACGTAGATAAGCTTATGTTAGAGAAGGCATATTGGTATATCGGAAATGCACACTTTCATTTAGATCAGCTGGTTGATGCAAGGATGAACATAGAAAAGGCTTACGAGTTAAACGGAGCTTATCGCCGAGTGGCCCAAAGTTATCTGAATGCTTTGTCTGAATGATCTGATACTTTTGGCAGTAGGATTGTAGGCTTCCCTGAAAGTTGACCGTTTGAAAGTAGAGAAAAGATCTTACCGTAAGAGAAGTTCTTTTATAGAATCAGTGTTTTGAAAAGATAATTCTTCTTTGAGTAAGATAAGAAAGCCCCACCATAAGCAGAAAGTAGAAGATAAATACTCCGGCCATAGCCAGATTTTTATTTTGCTGAGGTTTAACAATTGGATCAGTATTTCCTATTAGCATATAGGGACCCCAGAAATGAGGATCCGCATTTTTGTTGTTTAAAGAGTATAGTTTGGCAGCTCTTAGAGCTTCAGCTTTAGATTTCCCCTCATTTAAGTGAGAGTAAAACTGAACAGCAAACTCCGATGCTAGCATATCATTAACCGACCACAAGTTGAGTATCAATGATTTGGCGCCGGCATATCGGAGAGCTCTGCTTATGCCCATTACCCCTGTTCCCTGTATATATGACCCGGAGCCAGATTCACATGAGTTAAGCATGACCATTTCATTGCTGAGATCCAGTTCAAATAGCTCATAGGCAAAAAACCGATCGTCAAAAGTACTGTCGCTGTTAGCTGTAGATTTACTGAAATAAACGGTGGAAAACATCGGGTCGCGTTCCGATACTTCACTGTGAGTGGCCAAATGGATAACTTGAGAGTGCGGGGCGGTTTGCTTGAAAGTGGATTTGGTCGATTGCTCATTAATGAAGGTTTCTACCCGGGATAAATTTGAGAGACCTTCCGCAATTTGGGTAACCTCAGACTGGGCATAAGGCAGTGGTACCAATGATTGGTTATTATAGTTGTCAAAGTTTGATACCCCGTATCCAACATAATTCATTCGGGCCTTAGAAACTGATGAAGACCCATTTGGGTTTTTAAAATCTTCCAGCGTAGTGAGGTATTGCGTGTTAAATTTTTCGATAGCGTAGGTTGTTTCACCATAGCTGTAACTTTTCGAGGGCTTTTCCATCGGTAAGATATCCAGGGGAAGTTGATAGAAGTAGCTATCCGGAACAAGGGTTATTTTATCAACATATTGGGGAATATCTTTCAGCTCCAGGATTTGGGAAATTTTGTATAGAGAGTCAAGGTTCGTCGCATGACTTGCAATCTGTTGGGCAGCATTGCTAAACAGTTGCCTCATATTGTCATCCAGATCAATAGTTTTCAGGTTGATATCATTACGAGATATTTTGGCGATATAGTATTTATTTTTGAGTTCTGTTATATGTATTAAAAGCTCACGAGCAGATAGTTTGTTTTGAATCTGGCGAATGGAAGTAGGGTTCGGATCAATATTTTTACTCAGCCGACGGTCGTATTTTCGCTTTTTGGTATTTAACTGATTGATCTGCTGCCGTATTGCAAATTGCTTGTCCTCAGGAGCTGTCAAGAGTTTTTTGCGAACTGCATCAAGCTGATTGGTTATCCTTTTATATTCCGTTAATTCTGATTCATTTAACAAGCTGGATTTGACCAATGGGTTTTGATAAAGAGAAGCATCGTTAATGGTTTTAAGCTGGTCGAGCTTTTCGACAGCCTTGCCGGGTTGTCCGGTATCCATATAAATAGAAGCTGTCAGTTCAAAAGCATCGAGGTATTCATCCTCGACATGCCAAAACCCAGATTTGAGATCGGTACTGCTCTGAGCTCGTACAACAATTTGGTTTAATGTTGGTTCTAAAATATCAATAGCCTGATTTCTTTTATCAGTCTTGGATAGATATTCAGCCTCAACCTTTTTTGCTTTAACAATTTGATTGAAATCGAGATTGTTAAGGTCAAAAGATTTAAACTTATCAATTAGGGTTTTAGCTTGATCTATTTCCTCTTTTTTTAAGTAAATCTGTGCTTTGTTGATTAGAGCATCAATATAAGTTATTTCCTTTTCTTTGGAAGTTATTTTTAGTATCTCGTCATAAGTTGTCAATGTTTTT
>CAYNKF010000141.1:5087-6556 GCA_964397705.1 uncultured Balneolaceae bacterium
AGCATCAACATAAGTTATCCCTTTTTCACTGTTTGATAGTGAAATTATTTCATCATGTGTTTTCAATGATTGGTCATAATGCTTTTGTTCTTCAAAAGTTAAAGCTATTTCATTTAAAAGTTTGATGTATTGCCGTGTATTGTTTTCAGTATTTAAGACAGAAGTGGCTTTTGAGTAAAATGAATGTGCTTTTTGAAAATTGGCTTTAAATTTCCTGTAAAAAGAACCATAAAAAGTATAAATAGTTCCTAAATCGTTATTTTTATTCTGATTTTTGGCTAGCTCTTTTGCTCTGTTCAAATAGTTTAGGGCTTCTTCTGAATTATTTGATTCCCTGTAGTAGACAAATAGATTTCTTAAAATTTTTTGTTGATGACTGTAGTTATTATTCGTTTTAGCAATATTTAGTGCCTTAAATTGTAAATCTAAATATTCGTTATATTTACCTTGTTTATTATAGGTTAAAGCTAAATTATTAAGTAATGAAGATTGAGTGATTGGAAGGTCGTTTTGGTTTATTTCATTTAACACTTCTCTGTAAATAACCTCGGCTTCTTTTATTTTACCGATACTATATAGGTAAACCCCTTGTAGTTGCTTAATACTGATTCGTTCCTTCTCTTCATTTAGATAGGTTGCTAAAGGCAAAGTTTGTTGACGTACAATTTTTAAGCTTCTGTCATAATACCCCAGACGATACATGGAATAATCTAAATACTTAAAAAGTCTAAGTTTTAGATTGGAATTTGGAAACCATTTGTCTGCGATAAGTTGGTTAAATAACTTGGCTGTTTTGCTATAGTTATATTCTAGATATAAAAGTCGTAGATAGCTTGCACGATAAAGAGAAGACGAAATACTTTGCTCTGAGTTGCTTTGATAGATCCAACTATTAGACAATGCATTTATGAAAGAATCATTGAGTTGATTATGGGCTCGGTATAATAAAAAAAGATGAGATAAGCTAAATGACTTCTCAATTAAAATGTTATTTGAAATGTCCCTGTTCTTTAAAAGTGCATTAAATAATTTTCGATAGCTTATAGCACTTTCAGAATCGTTTAAGTCAAATAGTGATAAAAATTGCTGATATAGCTCTTGCTTTTCTTCTCCGGCAACTAGTAAGAGCTCAACCAACAATTCTTTTGAGCCAGTTTTAAAAACTATTTTTTTAAGCTGTTCAGCATATTCTGCTTCTATATTCAGGAATAAATATAGAAGTTCATTACTGTAATTATTCTTCCGAATCTTTTTTTCTACTGCTTTCCGAACTTCGGAGTTGTCTGTTGTTAATATTGTTAAAGCCCAAATATTCTCCTCAATAGCACGGTGCTGTTCAATGTTATTGATATAATAATTTGCCTGAGTTTTGGCTTCCTGCATCATATTACTATCGTTGGGAACACTTATTTGAAGAAAACCAAATAGTAATATGAATACCATATCAAAAATGGGCTAATATTATAGTC
>CAYNKF010000142.1:0-2764 GCA_964397705.1 uncultured Balneolaceae bacterium
TGCAACTGGTCAATGACACCCTCTGGAGCATCCGGCATGCGTTGAATCATCAATCCTCCTGCTTCAGTGATCTCCCCATTTTCGTCAATACCAACATCCAGCAAAATAGCCGAGGGTATTTGTTCTGATTGCACCATGTAATAGGCCAGATCATTCGTAATATTACCGTTTATGAGCTCAATACTGCTGTTCCGGGGCTCTGCTTCGTTGTAGAGGGTTTTGCTAACAGTCATGACACCCACACCTATACCATCACCAATATTGGTATCACCATCATAATTGATCTCCGCTTCGGGATTTTGAACATAGCCGCGAACTTCACCTACACGATTGGCTTCTGCAACGAGCAGCTTTACAGGACCTTGTCCCTCTACTCGCATTTTAATTCGTTCCTCGCCTTTCAACTCTGAAGCCATCAGCATAGTGCCGGTAAGGGCACGCCCCAGCAAAACAGTATTTAGCAAAGATAATCCATGCTTCTCGCGGGCTGCTTTAACTACGTCCGTAGTTTTAACTACCGATATTTTAAGGGTTCCGTCTTTTGCAATTCCTTTTACAAGGCGATCTTTCGTAACAAAATCTTCTTTTGAAATCATAACCGTCTAATTTTTTACCTGTTTTATCAAGGTATAACAAAAAAGGCGGCCCAAAAATTTGAGCCGCCTTAATATACGATTTTAAATATTGCTTCTACAGGTTAGCATGTTTGTAAAGATCACCGATGTGACCTGTGAAGTTACTCTGGGATGTGTAAATATTGTGGATTTGGCCTACGTTGTCCATACGTTGTTCGGCAAGAATATTTGAGGCCGTAAAGGTAGGGGTATCATTTTCTTCAGAATAATTCAGGATATCCAAAATGGTATCGTAAATTTTTTCTGCCTGGCCGTGAGCTCGTTCCTCGTTGTATCCCTCCAGCTCGCTGGCAACGTTAATAAGTCCGCCGGCATTGATTACATAATCCGGGGCATACAGGATTCCTTTATCCAATAACATTTGCCCGTGCTTTTCTTCCTCATCCAGTACGTTATTTGCCGCACCGGCAATAATATCGCAGTTAAATTGATCCATGGTATCATCATTGACGATACCGCCAAGAGCGCACGGACTAAAAATATCGACATCCAGCCCGTAAATATCATCGGGATCAACAACTTCAGCATCTACTTTATCGGCAAGAGCATTTACTTTATCCTCATAAATATCACAGATAAACAGTTCCGCCCCTTCTTTTTCCAGAAATTCAGCGAGATAAGAGCTGACATGACCGGCTCCCTGAATTGAAACTCGCTTGCCTTCCAGAGAATCAGAACCATATGCTTTTTTGGCGCAGGCTTTCATTCCCTGATATACGCCGTAGGCAGTAACGGGTGATGGGTCGCCGCTGCCGCCAATAGCTTTTGGTAAACCGGTTACATATTTGGTTTCCATGCGTATCCATTCCATTGCTTGAACATCAGTACCCACGTCTTCAGCTGTAATATAACGTCCGCCAAGGCTATCAACGTAGCGACCGAAAGCGCGAAATAGAGCTTCGCTTTTTTCTTTGCGGGGATCGCCAATAATTACAGCTTTACCGCCCCCTAGGTTGAGTCCCGAAATGGCTGCTTTATAGGTCATTCCACGAGAAAGACGAAGGACATCCCGAATGGCTTCTTGTTCATTGTTATAGGGCCACATCCGTACACCGCCCAAGGCCGGACCCAAGGTTGTGTCGTGAACTGCTATGATAGCTTTAAGCCCCATTGTTGGTTCCGAGCAAACTACAATTTGTTCGTGCTCATAGTTTTGCAGCTTATCGAACAGTGGGAAATCCTCACTTAGGTCGGCAGCTGTATTTTTTTCTAAAGTTGTTGATTCCATAATTATATGGTTTAAATCATTAAAACTATTGTTCTAAAAAATCAGTTATTTTAAAACCCCAATAGCACAAAATTCGCATTCCTTAAATTACCACAGTGGGTTATATGCAAACAATGAAATATGAATAGTTGGTTTAAACAAAGTATGGGAAGGTACAAAAAATGGCGCAAATTTAGTAGTATCCTGAGGTTGATTACTTCATTTGCCAGTTAACATTAAGTTTGGATGTGCGTAGTTTTCATGATGAATTTTATTCCGGATATTGTATTTTAATTAATAATCATTGATAACCCCTGCCTAGGATGGGCGGTGGTATGGCTATCAGGTTTGACCGCCGGTACGCTATTTATGACAAAAAAGAAAAAAACAGATAACTATGTCTTTTCGCTGGGTTTTTACTACGCCAGAGAACGAAGAAGCTGTATCCGATTTACAAGATCAGCTGGGGGTTCCCCACAAAATAGCCCGCCTTTTGGTACTGCGGGGTGTTGATACTTATGATAAAGCTAAAGCTTTTTTCCGTTCCGATTTAAGTCAGCTTCATGATCCTTTTTTAATGAAGGACATGGACAAGGCAACTGCCCGACTGGCAGAGGCCATTCGCCACGGAGAGCGAATTCTTATTTATGGCGATTATGATGTAGATGGGACTACTTCGACGGCCATCTTATATATATTTCTTGAAGAGTTTGGTGTTGATGTGGATTTCTATATTCCCCATCGCTTTAAAGAGGGATATGGTATTAATCAGGACGGAATACAGTATGCAATTGAAACCAATACCGATCTGATTGTTTCAGTTGATTGCGGAATTACGGCTGTTGAGGAAACGGAGCAAGCCAAGGAGGAAGGCATAGATGTTATTATCTGTGACCATCATAATGTAGCTGATGTCATACCC
>CAYNKF010000142.1:2774-6545 GCA_964397705.1 uncultured Balneolaceae bacterium
CGATGCGGTGGCGGTACTTGATCCCAAACGCAACGACTGTAACTATCCTTTTAAGGGACTTTCGGGAGCGGGTGTTGGTTTTAAGCTGATTCAGGGAACCATAAAAAAACTAGGCCTGGCCGATCGTATTGCTTTCAAACTATTAGACTTGGTAGCGATCTCCATTGCCTCCGATATTGTACCTATCGAGGATGAGAATCGAATTTTGATGCGTGAAGGTCTTAAGCGTATTAATTCTGAACCTCGCATAGGTATTAAGGCGCTTTTGGAGCTTATCAACTTAAGTATTGGCTCCATAACAACCTCTAATATTGTGTTTTCCATCGGGCCGCGAATAAATGCTGCCGGACGCATGGGAGATGCGACAAAAGCCGTTAAGCTTCTGATTTCCGATACGCCTGCAGAAGCGAAATCAAGGGCTCATGAGCTGGAAAGTATTAATGTAGCCCGGCGTGATAAAGACTCGGAAACCATGGAGGAGGCGAAAGCCATGGTCGATAAAAATTATAACCTGGATAAGATTTCGTCGATGGTATTACACCATCCCGACTGGCATTTAGGGGTAATCGGAATTGTGGCCTCACGGTTGGTAGATACGTATGGTCGACCTGCGGTAATGTTGAGTACAGTAGATGGAAAAATTAAGGGATCGGCACGAAGTATTGACGGGTTTAATATTTATGACGCTTTTAAGGAATGTGAGGATCTTCTCGAGCAGTTTGGTGGACACGAATATGCTGCGGGCTTAACAATCGCTAAAGAAAACCTCCAGGAATTTCGGCAACGCATTAATGATATTGCAGAGAAACGGTTATCTGATGAAGATTTTAAGCCTGAATTAAAAATTGACTCTGAGCTTGATCTGAGTAACGTGAATATGCGTTTTTGGAAATTGTTGAGCCAGTTTGAGCCATTTGGGCCGGGGAATCTGCGTCCTATCTTTGTCAGTCGCGATGTTGAAGTCGTAGGCGTACCAACAATTGTGGGCAAAGGACATCTTAAGATGAAGGTTAAACAGAACGGCTCCGGTGCTTTTGATGTAATCGGATTTAACATGCATGAATACCTGCCGGTCATCCGAAACGGAGATGATAATCAGCTAAATATTGCCTACTCGCTAGAGGAAAATGAATGGAACGGCCGGCGTACGCTGCAAATTCGTTTGCGGGATGTTGAAGTAGAGTAAAAATTTGCCAGAAAATCCGGGAGATCCTCTTTGTATAAAGTTCAAAAGATTTTATATTTGGCAACTCTTATTCGAGTTGGGACTGTAGCTCAGTAGGTAGAGCACGCGACTGAAAATCGCGGTGTCGGCGGTTCGATTCCGCCCGGTCCCACGCTTTATTGAGCCCTGCATCCTTACGGTTGCAGGGCTTTTTTATTTTTTGCTATCCCACCGTTGCATATTGTTAGATAATTTGGTTGCCCACCGCCAGTTATGAACGCTGCCGCAGTAATTCCTACCACTAGTTAGCTACTCCTAAATTTATCTACCTATCTATTCGTACAGTATTACTCTAACAGGCTAGGCGATAACCAAAAGAAAATATGTTAAACTCTGAGAAGCCTGTCTGCCAGTTAATTAGCAGTAATAGCCTTTGAACATTAATATTTTTTAATTAACTTTAATTAAGGATTTTTAATATTCCATAAAGTAATTTTACAATTAGAGAACGGGGCAGTATGGAAGGGGATTATAAAGGAAGGGTACTCATAGTTGAGGACGACATGCTTCTCTCGATGGTCGAAGAGCGGCTAATCAGCAAGCTTGGCTACGAAGTGGTGGGGAAGGTTACAAAAGGAACTGATGCAATTGACAAGGTGGAGGATCTTAAGCCTGATGTCATTGTTATGGATATCTCACTTAAAGGTGATATGGACGGTATCGAGACCGTCGAACAGATTCGTAAGAATTCTGATGTCCCCGTCATATATCTATCTGGCAGTGGCGATCGATACTCTTACGAGCGGGCCAAGAAAACTGGTTTTACCGATTATTTAACGAAGCCCATTACTGGAGGAGACCTGAAAGAGCCGCTTTCCACCGCTATCAGCAATGGAAGCCGCCGGTCATCGAAGCAACTTAAAGAAGCAGGTTAATCTTCAAGATCTACCAGCACGCGTCCCACCTGTTTCCCATCTAGTATTTGGTTGATTTCAGTATTCAACCCTTCTAATGAACAGCTTCTGCTCATCTTTTCTAGGTGGGCAGGTTTCCAATCTGTAGCAAGATGCTGCCAAAGTTTTTTACGCCGTGGCATCAGGCAATTTCCGCTATCCATGCCCGCCAGGCTTACTCCACGCAAAATAAACGGATATACATTAGTGTGAAGCTCATGTCCCAGCACGTTGCCACAGCAGGCCACGGTACCATTGTGCTTAGTTTGCCGCAACGTTGTATCCAGCATAATGCCGCCCACTGTATCAATGGCACCGGCCCATCGTCCGCCCAATAACGGTTTCGAACTTTCGTCCTGTACTTCTTTTCGGTGGATGATGGATGAGGCGCCTAAGTCTTCGAGAAATGCACGTTGCTCTTGCTTGCCGGTGGCCGCTGTCACCTCGTAGACCAATTTCGATAGGATCGCAATGGCCATACTCCCTACACCTCCGGTAGCTCCGGTTACCAGAATAGGACCACTATCGGGCATAATATCATCATGACGAAGGTGACGCACGCCAATAGCAGCAGTGAAGCCGGCGGTTCCCAAAATCATGCTTTTGCGCAGGCTGAGCAGTTTGGGAAGCGGAACGACCCAGTCGGCAGGCACACGGACGTACTGGCTGAATCCACCAAAAGTATTTTGTCCAAGGTCGTAGCCGGTAACAATAACGTTATCGCCCTCGGTAAAGCGTTCATCACTGCTGGTTGCGACGGTGCCGGCTGCATCAATGCCGGGAATATGTGGAAATTGCCTGGTTATCCCCTTGGTACCGGTGGCCGAAAGGGCATCTTTATAGTTGAGGGAAGAGTAGTGAACCTTAATGAGCACCTCTCCATCAGGCAGGTCATCAATCGTTAAATCCTTTATTTCTCGATTAAAAGTGCCATTATCTGTCTCGGTGACAACCAGTGCTTGAAAAGTGCTGTTCATAGCCATTGCATTAATCGTTTGAGCCATTTCAGTTTACCGTCATAGGGCGGATATCGCATGGGGATATCCAGCCAGTTCGCTTTTTTCATTACGCTTTTCTGATGCGAAAAAGTATTAAAACTTGTCTTGCCATGATAGCTGCCAAATCCACTTTGGCCAACGCCTCCGAAGGGCATTTCCAGATTGCCAAGATGGGTTACCGTATCGTTGATGCATCCCCCGCCAAAAGGAATATCGCTGATAACTTGTTCTTGTACTTTCCGGTTGGTGGAAAAAAGATACAGCGCTAGTGGTTTTGCTTTGGATCGTACCGTACGAATGGCCTCATTGAGATCATTATACGTAATAACTGGTAGTATGGGCCCAAATATTTCTTCCTGCATTACCGCATCCTCCCAGTTGACATCAGTCATTACTGTTGGAGCAATATAGCGATCTTCAGCGTGATGCTGCCCGCCAATCGCAACCTTGTCTTGGTTAAGAAGGGCGGTAAGGCGATCAAAATGTTGCTGGTTGATAATACGCGCAAAATCTGGGCTTTCAACTGGGGTATCACCATAAAACTGTTGAATATAATTGTCGAGAAGATCACAAAATTTGTCTTCCAACGACTTGTGGATATACACATAATCAGGACTTACGCAGGTTTGTCCGGCATTGAGAAATTTGCCCCAGG
>CAYNKF010000143.1:0-6530 GCA_964397705.1 uncultured Balneolaceae bacterium
CCTTGTATCGTCCGTTGGCCGGGCCAGATCCCCGCCGGTATCGTCCGGGACGATGTGACCACGATGATGGATGTGTTCCCCACGCTGTCACGGTTGGTGGGGGCGGCGCTACCCGCTGACCGTATCATTGATGGATACGATATTGTCCCAATATTGACGAATTCTCCCGAAGCCGTGTCACCTTACGATGCGCCCGGTTTCTTCTATTATCACCGGGAACAGCTGCAGGCGGTTCGCTCCGGCCCATGGAAGCTGCTGAAATTTTACGAGACCAGTCATGTAGAGCTCTACAACCTGGATGAGGATATAGGTGAGCAGTATGATCTTGCTCATCAGCGACCCGAGGTAAGGGACCGCCTTCGCAATGAACTGGAAGGATGGCTGGACAAAAACAATTCTCCATTGCCACAAAAGCGTTAAAGGAGAAGAAGATGAATGGTAATAACCTGATAGATTTAATGTATATCAAATAAAACTTATCCAATTATATCTAATATATTATGAAATACGCTAAATATTTGATAGCCGTGATAGTTTTTGCAATCCCTGTTGAACTTCTGTCGTATAATGGGGCTGAGGTGGACGCAGACACCCCGCAACAGGAGCAAAAGCCGAACGTGATCCTCGTTATGACCGACGATCAGGGGTACGGCGATCTTTCCTATCACGGCCATCCGATTTTGAACACTCCCCACACGGACGCCCTGGCTGAGCAGAGCATTCGATTGACCGATTTTCATGTGACGCCGATGTGCGCCCCAACCAGGGGGCAACTAATGACCGGATTAGACGCTGCGAGGAACGGTGCTGTTAACGTCAGTGCTGGTCGGTCCCTTTTGCGGCCGGAACTACCCACGATGGCAGATATCTTTGTCGAAAGCGGGTACGCGACCGGAATTTTCGGTAAGTGGCATTTAGGGGATAACTACCCGTTTCGGCCAGAAGATCGTGGATTTCAGAAAACGCTATGGTTTCCATCTTCCTCTATAAGTTCAATTCCGGATTTTTGGGGGAATGATTATTTTAATGATACCTATATCCACAATACCAAGCGTGAAAAATTCGAAGGGTACAGCACAGATGTCTTTTTCGAGGAGGCTATGGAATTTTCGCGAACGGCTGCGAAAGACGGAAAGCCTTTCTTTACCTTAATCTCTACAAATACCCCCCATGCCCCTCTTATTGCAAAAGACGAGGATATTAAATACATGGAAAAAGTTTTTGCTGAATCCGATTTTGTTGCTAATGCCGAATTTAGCCCAAATGCTAAAGATCGGGTAGTCAAATTTTTAGCCATGATTCGAAATATTGATGAAAATATGGGGAGACTGATGAGTTTTCTCCAGAAGGAAGAACTTGCTGAAAATACTATTGTGATATTTACGATGGATAACGGCAGTACGCATGGACATGGCCCACAATATTACAATGCCGGAATGCGTGGCATGAAGACTCATCTGTGGGAAGGTGGCCATCGGGTTGCCTTCTTCATTAAGTGGCCCAATGGTGATTTTGGTGAGCCGAGAGATATAAGTGGCTTAACAACTGTACAAGATGTTTTTCCAACACTTATCGATCTTGCCGGAATCGTTCCTACTACTCCCCTTAAATTTGATGGAGTTAGTTTGGCGCCGGTTTTTCGTGGTAATGCAATTGTACCTGAAGACCGGATGGTGGTGATTAATTATAGCTTTATGCCTATGAAATTTAATTATCCATCACCGGAGGGCCAAACTATCATGACTCCAAAGGGTGGAGCTGTACTTTGGAAACGCTGGCGTTTGCTGATGGATCGTGCATTGTACAACCTTGACTCAGATCCTATGCAAGAAAATAATATTATTGATCAACATCCTGAGGTTGTCGAAAAAATGAGAAAACATTTATACGACTGGTGGGATGAAGTTAAACACTTAGCTAACGAGCCGCAGAGAATTATCATTGGAAGTGATAGTGAGAATCCATTGATGTTAAGTGGGGTTGAATGGCTGGATGTATTTATAGATCAGCAATCTCAGGTCATGAGGGGTCAACGTAAATTTGGATATTGGTTATTGGAGGTTGCCGAAGCGGGGGAATATGAATTTGAGCTTCGCCGCTGGCCGAAGGAAAGTAATATTGTTTTGAGGGAAAAACCTTCCACTGAAATAATGTCAGGACAATATGCGAGTGTAAATCCAAGACATAATCTTAGAATTGCAAGTACTTTACCGATAGCAAGCGCCGACATCTATATAAATAATGTAGCGACACCCCATAAAGCACTAGAAGATATGGAAGCATATCCATTTTTAGGTGAGAGCAAGACTGTTGAATCCGGTGATACATCCGTCACGTTTACTATTGATTTAGAAGAAGGGCCTATAGCATTACACACGTGGTTTAACGACGATAACGGCGATCCAATTACCACTCCCTATTATGTTTATGTTCGGCGTAAATAAGAATCTCTTAACGAAGCAAACTAATGATAATTCATATTTATATGTACAATAAGTTCCGATCAACTGGAAACTGATCAGGATTCATTAGTGCATTAATTATTAATGATAAATGAAAAATTGGCTAAATGCAGTATATCATCAAACTTTCTTACTTAACTTTATTCGTGATTCTCATAGGGTGTTCGGGAAATCAAACTCAAAATTTTTCTATAGACCAAGTTCCAGATGGAATGGTGTATGTGAAAGGTGGAAAGACGGTTATTGGATCAAATGACGGACAACCTAACGAACAACCTATTTTCGAAACTGAAATACCCCCCTTTTTTATGGATAAGAACTTGGTTACGGTAGCCGACTTTCGGAAATTTGTGGAAGTAACCAATTACACTACCGAGGCGGAAGTTTTTGGCAACGGAGTGGTTTTTGATTTTGAGAGGGGAGAATGGATTATCGTTGATGGAGTCACATGGGAATATCCTAATGGCGTTGATTTTGAGAAAGCAGAAGATAATCATCCAGTTCGGCAAGTTTCATGGAAAGATGCCAATGCTTATCTGGAATGGTCCGGAAAACGCTTGCCATCAGAAATCGAATGGGACCATGCTGCCAAGGGCGGCAAAAACCTTGACCTAACCTATGCCTGGGGTATTTCACTTATTGAACAGGGTAGATATCAGGCTAACACATGGACCGGTACATTCCCGACTGAGAACATTGCAGCGGACGGTTACCTACAAACCTCTCCGGTCGGTGAGTTTAATGTAACGGAACTTGGCCTTACAGATATGGGTGGCAATGTGTGGGAATGGACACAGGATTGGTATCGATCATATGCGGAGCGCGATCTGCCATTTCAACCTACTCCGCAAAGTGAAAAGGTTTTACGAGGCGGGTCATTTATGTGCCACGTATCTTACTGTCACGGCTACAGAGTTTCGGCCAGAAGTCATACAACACCCGACAATGCACTTTTCCATGTTGGTTTTCGAGGTGTAAAAGACATATGATTAAAAGTTGAGCAAATAACGCCGTACTTCATTTTGAGGAGGTGTTGCAACGCTAGATAATTGGTTTAAAAATCCGTCCAGCGAAAAAGTGATGAGTCAAAATATATTTGATACATTTTTTGTATGCAAAATAGTTCTCGTTATATATCGTCGTTAAAAATATGCTTTATATTACTGCTGACGGCAACATTTGCCTTGATTTATAGCTGTGAACAACCCGGGGAAAGAACAACCTCTACAGAAGATCCCGATTTTGAACGTACTCATAGTTTTGTCGGCGATCAAACCTGCCAATCGTGCCACGGGCAAGAGTGGGAGCAGTGGAAAGGATCTCACCACGATTATGCCATCGGAGAAGCAGACGAAGAGCATGTTCGCGGAGATTTTGACAATGCAAAATTTACACAGAGAGAAAACAGCTATCGTTTTTACAGAAACGGTCAAAATTACATGGTTGAAATAACCGAGCAGGGAGAAACCGAAACCTATAAAATTGATT
The DNA here is from genome assembly GCA_964397705.1 of uncultured Balneolaceae bacterium. Lineage (GTDB taxonomy): Bacteria > Bacteroidota > Rhodothermia > Balneolales > Balneolaceae > Fodinibius. The sequence goes on from CAYNKF010000143.1 coordinate 3,951, forward strand.
ATACGTTTGGATGGGAACCGCTTCAGCAGTACCTGATCAATATAGGAGAGGGCAAGATACAGGCACTTCATATAGCATGGGATACGGAGAAAAACCGATGGTTTTCCCTGCAGCCTGATGAAGAGTATGAATCTGATGACTGGATGCACTGGACCGGAGGGGCAATGAACTGGAACACAATGTGCGCGGACTGCCACTCGACCAATCTGCGCCAGAATTATATCGCCGAGTCCGATTCTTTTCATACGAGCTGGGACGTGATCGATGTGAGTTGCGAGGCGTGCCATGGGCCGGGTGGTAATCACGTAGAGTTTGTCAGCAGTCCGGAAGGAGATGAAGCATCCAGTGAACGTATCCGGGAGGATTTAAACCTGACCAGAACGACCTCTCAGATCGATGAGATTAACACCTGCGCTCCATGCCACTCCCTTAGGCAGAAACTCACCGATGACTATATCCACGGGGATCCGTACTTGGATCATTACGATCCATCGCTTCCCCGGCCGGAGACTCATTTTGCTGATGGACAGATTCTCGAAGAAGTGTATGTTTTCGGTTCCTTCCTCCAAAGTAAAATGTATACGGAAGGCGTGACATGCAGCGACTGTCACGACCCACACAGCCAGCAACTGCGCGAGCCGCTGACTAATAATCAGCTTTGCATGAGCTGCCACGAGCCGGAGTATAATACCACTGACCATCATTTTCACGAGCCCAACACCGAATCTTCACAGTGTATCAACTGCCATATGACCGGACGGACGTATATGGGCAACGATTACCGCCGCGACCACAGCTTTCGGGTGCCGCGTCCGGATCAAAGTAAACAATTTGGCACTCCCAACGCCTGTAATGATTGCCACGGAGACCGATCGGCGGAATGGGCAACGGATGCAATTGAGCAGTGGTACGGCCCCGACCGGCCGGAACATTTTTCAGACAAATTACTGAAAGCTGACGCAGAGCAACATACAAGTAATGCGGGTCTTCGAGATATTATAGAAGACACGTCTGAGCTGGAGATTATTCGTGCTACTGCTGCCTGGTACACAGGGCGGTACCCGGGAGACGATGCCGTCGATATTTTGAGGGACGCTATTGAATCCGATTCTCCCATGGTTCGAACCACTGCTGCCAAAGCAATGGAATCTTTTCCACCGGATACCCGATTGTTGTTATTGGAAAGTTTGCTATCCGATAGTGTTCGCTCAGTAAGGCTTGCGGCTGCTCAGCAACTTGCGGAATTTGCCATTCATGATGTTGATGAAAAGAACCGTAATTATTTTGAGAACGCCATGCAGGAGTACAAGACCTACCTGGATGTGAACCGATATTTCCCTCAGGGGCAAATGAACAGGGGACAGTTTTTTGAAAAACAGGGACAATTGGAAAAGGCGATAGCTGCTTACCAGGATGCGCTTCAACGAGATCCATACTTTACCCCCGCACGTATTAACCTTGCGTATCTCTATAACAGCATTGGGGATAATGACCGTGCTGAGGCCCTGCTTCGAACCGTAATAGGCCAAGAGCCCCGGTTTGGAGAGGTATATTATTCCCTGGCCCTGTTGCTTGCTGAACAAAATAGAATGGATGAGGCTGTTGACTATTTTGAACAGGCATCTGAGATTTTAAATGACAATGGCCGTGTTTTTTACAATCTTGCCATTGCCCATCAGACCGTAGGAAATCCACAGCAAGCGGAGGTTGCGTACAAGCGGGCGATTGAACTGGAGGAAGAGAATGGGGATTTTCGCTATGGCCTCGTTACTCTTTATATACAGCAGGAGCAGTATGAAAAAGCCTTACGTCAGGCAGTGGAATTAAACCGAAGATCTCCGAATAATCCTCAGCTTCAACAGCTGGTTCGAATAATTGAAGAGAATCTGAATTGAACTCAGTAAATTGCAAATAATTACTCATCCTCTACCTGAGACGTTCCAACCGATAATGCCACACAACCATACAAATATCCAAGAGCCTCAAGTATCCCAAGGATTATCAGGAGAGTTGCGTCAATATCCCCAACCTGAAGCTTACCGGCAGATATAGAACCGGCAATGGCTATACTGGTAAGGCCGCTTTTGGCGATCTCTTTGCCTTCATCCGGAGTTTTGCCCCGGAGAAGTCTGATGATTGAAGGTGCAGCGTTGATGGTCTTTTTGAGTCGTTTGATCATTGTGATAGTGGGTGTAGGTGTTGTTTTGGTGTGATTTTAAGTTCGAGCGCACGTATTCTGCCCTCATGTTCTTCCAGCCGGACGGTGGATTGGGTATGGTGATTGTCCAGGGTACTTTTTAGCGACTCCAGGTCAATACTTTGAATGCGCTGTTCGGCCTGGATATTGATCATCAGCTCGTACCATTTTTTGATTTCAGCGGTCTGGTTATTGATCGAGTCATAGATCCCGGTCAGAAACAGACAAATCACTGTCGTAATGATTAGCTCCTTGTATCTGCTGAAATATGATTCAATGTGGTAGGATAGGTTAGACTGTTTTTGCTCTTGGTTCATAACGTTTCAGCGCCTCATCAAGGGTTATGGTTTTCCTGTTGGTCTTGCAGTAGAAGGTTCCATCCG
>CAYNKF010000144.1:0-6511 GCA_964397705.1 uncultured Balneolaceae bacterium
TATGCTTCCATTAACATCAGGAAAGGTTGAACCTTTACCATAGTAAAAATCATCAAAACTTTCTTTAGAATAGTATAAACTCCCAATACTATCTAAAGCGCTAGCATGAAAGTTGCCAATCTTTTCAGTTAAATCTTGATTGAGCTGTGGTGTTAAAGGATTTGTGCGTTGTGGAATACCTGGCTGAAAAAAGAAGGTTGAATTTGAACCCATTTCATGATGGTCTGTGAGAATATTTGGTCGCCATTCGTAAAAGGTCTTAATTCTGGCTTGACTTTCAGGAAGCTGTATGGGTAGCCAGTCGCGATTAAGGTCAAACCAATAATGATTGGTCCGACCACCGGGCCAAGTTTCATCAAACTCTCTGTCTCTAGGGTCTGGGTTTACATTTGTACTACGGTTTGAATTTGTCCAATGTGCAAAACGTTGAATCCCATCAGGATTAAAACTTGGATCCAATAAAATTACGCTATTCTGCAATTTATCTTCGATCTCCTTACCCTGAGCCGCGGCCATATAATACGCCACCAGCATTGAGGCATTCGAACCACTCGATTCGTCGCCATGGATGCTGTATCCCATATAAAGCACAATGGGCATTTCGGCTGTATTTAATTCATCAGACTTGGCCGGATTTGTCAGTGCAACATGCTCTTTTCGAATCTGATCAATGTTATTATGATTAGAAGGAGCAGTAATAGTCAAGTAAACCAAGTTCCGATCTTCGTAGGTTTCGCCAAATTTGTGAAGTGTTACCCGGTCGGATGCTCCGGCCAAAGCTCGCATATACTGCAGCAGTTGGTCATGGCGGACGTGCCATTCTCCTGGCACCATCCCCAATATTTCTTGAGGCGTGGGGATGGACTCATCATATTCGACATCCTGTGGTAGATAGTATTCCATAGAAGCTTCGGCGTCAGCCGGACTTTGAGCCTGTACTCCAGTACTCACAAGTAAGGCCAACAGCGAAACAACAAGTACGCGTAATTTCATAATCTGATTGTTTTGATTAGCAAAAGCAGTTTGTGCCTAAGTGTAAAGGTTACAAATGAAAAATGTTTTAAAAAATAAAAGGCATCGACCATAAAGCCGATGCCTTTTTAATCGGTTACTTAAAATGCCCGGACAAGCTGTCCGATCCTCACAAGATCGCTATGCATATCGAAAGATAGCGGCTATAGAAGATCCGTTGGGCATATCTTCTTTATCTAGGGCATACACATTACCGCTTTGTGTCAGCGTTTTGATTGCAGCCATATTTATCAAGTCGTGCTCCCCGTTCTGAGGTTCTGCACTGTGATGTACGGTATCGCGTTCCATATCGAACCAGCCCCAGCTATGTTCTCCAATCGGAACAAACAGCGATTCAACCTTTCCATAGTAAGCCGCTTCCACAATTTGGGATAAATTATCAGACTGTTTATCCGATCCTGATAAGTCACCAAAACGTTCGATATCTTCATACATCCCTTTCAGGAAGTACGATTTTATGACTTTCCAGCCCTCATCTTTTATTTCTTCGTTGCTTTTGGGATCAGGGTTCCCGGAAACAGTTTGATCCAACAGACGGCTGTAATTATTAACCTTTCTATATTCAGCCATAGCCTCGTTTACGCCGGCCAAAATCAGGGGATCATTACGTTTTCGGAGAATAGAAGTCACCTCGTTTTCAACAGCTTTCAAGTAATTAATGACTTCCTCGGTATTGGTATCACGCGAGCCGCCCTGCCCGTGAAATATCGCCTGGGCATTTGCTCCCTGACCGGCATGATGCTGAAGATTTGATTCATTAACATCATACTTTAAAAACTCTTCAAGGCTATCAGGTGCTTCTTCGAGCTCAATTTCCTCGACACTGGCCCGCGTACATTTCAGTAGTCGCATTTTCTTTTGACTCAGTGCCAAAATACAGAATGATCCTTCCAGCGTAATCATAGGCACCAGCGGAGTAATTAAGAAGTGATCGTCTACCATCACCCGCTCATTAAATGCATGAGGAATTCGATAATATTCAAATTCGCCATCACTAATAAATAATGCTAAACCCTTTTCATTATGTCGCCAAAATTTTGGATTGTCTAATAACTTTCTCGCATCATCCAACAGCTCATCAATTTCTTTTTCTCTGACATCTCTATCTTTTAATTGCTTAACAGCCTGTGTAAGCAAATTCTTTAAGCGGATAGGATCTTGCTGTACCTCTTCACCCGCTTTGTGCGTGGGTAAATAAATAGATACACAATGCGTATTTTCTTTTTTAGCAAGGTTGAGGATGTTTTCACGTGTAATCATAAATACCTCCAAATAATGTTTTATTAACTACCAGCTTGTTTCTCTACAAACAGTTATTTGTATTTCAAGATTCAAAACCAGTAAATCGTTTTAAAGCAATCCCTGTTATTATTGTATAGGGAAGTATAACAAATAAAGCTATAGTTATTACAATGGTTTCTCAATTAAACGAAAAAAACTCCATCTTTGGACAGCCTGATGATAATACGCTTGAGCAATATCATGATGTGCTTATGCGGGCCAGGCGCGGTGCCCTTATGGCAGATGCTCATGTGGGATATATTATGCCTATTGGCGGGGTAATGGCCTACCCAAACAAAGTTTCTCCCGTTGGTGTAGGTTTCGATATCGGCTGCGGGAACATGGCTGTTAAACTGGATAAAACCACCGCTAATTTTGATACTTCTGCTGCTTTGGACATCATAGAAGATCGTATCCAATTTGGATTAGGCAAACGAAATACCGACGCTCCGACCGATCATCCTATTTTCAATGCCCCCGAATGGGATGCATTCCCCAACGAAAAGATAGCGTCATCGCTTAAACAAACTGCCCGAGAGCAGCTTGGTACAGTTGGATCGGGTAATCACTATGTGGATCTGTTTCACGATGAAAATGATCATATCTGGATTGGCGTTCACTTTGGGAGTCGCGGGTTTGGCTATAAAACAGCACAGGGATTTATGAATCTCTCACAAGGTAAAGAATGGAATGCCAATTTTGAACAGAAAGAGGTACTCCTTGATCTCGACACGCCGTTGGGACAAGATTATTTTGCCGCTATGAATCTTGCCGGGCGCTATGCCTATGCCGGACGCGAATGGGTCAGCTATACCCTGGCCGACGCATTTGATGCTACTATGGTGGATGAGGTTCATAATAACCACAATTTTGCCTGGAGAGAAGAACACGACGGAGAAGAACTAATTGTCGTCCGAAAAGGTGCTACACCGGCATTCCCTGGACAGCGCGGATTCGTTGGTGGCAGTATGGGCGATATATCGGTTATTCTTGAAGGAAAAGACTCAGAGCAAAGTAAAAAAGCTCTTTATTCAACCGTCCACGGAGCAGGTCGATTGATGTCGCGTACACAAGCAAAAGGAGATTATCGGGGGCGAAATTTGTCCAAGTCTGCCATAAAACCCAACATGATTTATGACCGCCTCCAGAAACAAGGAGTAGAGTTGCGCGGGGGCGGGCTCGACGAAGCACCCCAGGCATACCGCCAGCTCAAAGATGTGCTACATTATCATCAGGACACCATAAACATTCAGCATTACCTTAACCCTATTGGGGTAGTTATGGATGGACCCGAGCAATTTACACCAAACACTTAACCCCTTCTTTTTAGTTTCATTCCCAATTTTGTTATTGTTCTTTTTCCAATTTGGCAAATTTTTCAATTACAGATTTCTGTTATGGCTGAAGAGTCACAATCTACTCTGCGTGATACGGAAAAGGATAAAAGCCGGGATGAAGATCGCTGGGAGGGAATAAAACAGAGTTTGGGGCCTGGATTGCTGATGGCAGCAGCAGCCATTGGTGTTTCGCATCTTGTGCAATCCACTCGCGCCGGCGCCACTTATGGCTTTGCTCTTATATGGGCAGTACTTCTGGCAAACTTCTTTAAATATCCCTTCTTGGAATATGGTCCACGCTATGCGATTGCCACCGGCGAAAGCATGATCGAAGGATACAACCGCCTTGGGAAATGGGCCATCGGTATTTTTGTAGCTTTTACACTTGGCACCATGTTCGCCGTACAAGCCGCGGTAACCATCGTAAGTGCCAGCCTGGCTGCCGAACTTACCGGTATTGCTCTTTCCCCATTAGCCTGGAGTGCCATTTTACTGGCTATCTGTATAGCCCTGCTTATGTCTGGACAATATTCAGCTCTCGACAGTGCCATAAAATTGATCATGGTTGTACTTGCCATATCAACAATTGTTGCTTTAGGCGCAGCTCTTTTCCAGGGAGGACAGCACGAAGTCACCAGCTTCTATCCCAATATATGGGATGTAGCAGGAGTATCGTTTTTAATTGCTTTAATGGGATGGATGCCAATTCCCATTGATGCTGCCGCATGGCATTCGCTTTGGACGCTGGAGCGCGAAAAACAAACGCAATATCGTCCCAAGCTCAAAGAATCACTACTCGATTTTAATATCGGCTACATTGGTGCGGCACTTTTGGCATTAGGATTTCTTTTGCTCGGTGCACTTGTCATGTACGGAAGCGGTGAAGAATATGCCAGCAGTGGAGCGATCTTTGCCAATCAATTATTAGGACTCTATACCGAAAGTCTCGGCAACTGGCTTTATCCGGTGATCATTATTTGTGCCTTTACCACTATGTTTAGCACCACGCTTACCGTCACCGACGCCTATCCGCGGGTCAGCCGGCGCATGCTGGAAGTTCTCATGCCAGACACCATGCAAGAGAAAGATAACCTCCGTGTTTATCGCATCCTGATTGTTGTTATCTCCCTACTTTCGCTCGGCGTGCTGTACTTTCTGGGCGACTCATTTACCCTGATGGTTGATCTTGCTACGACCTTATCCTTTTTAACAGCTCCGGTTTTAGCCTATCTCAATTATAAACTGGTAACGGCTGATCATATGCCCGATCACTGCAAACCACAACCCTGGCTTAAGTGGCTGAGCTGGAGCGGCTTGGTATTTTTGACCGGATTTGCCCTGTTATATCTATATTGGATAATACGTTTTGGATAATTTAACTACTTATATAGCCCTACTTCGCGGTATAAATGTTGGAGGACATCGTCCATTGAAAATGACCCGGTTGCAAGATAACTCAATGCTGCGAAGGAGTTATACTCCTGAGCTCGTTTGGTTGCTTATATTATGACGATGAAATGAATTTCCTCGCCATTGAACTATTTTAATACAAGCTATGAAAAACTACATCGCATTTCTTAGGGCCATTAACGTTGGCGGCCACCGCAAAATAAAGATGGCTGATCTGAGAGCTCTAATTGAATCCCTGGGGTTTCAGAATGTAAAAACGTACATCCAAAGTGGAAATACTGTTTTTGCTGCTCCACCTGAACAGCGTGATGAGTTTGCCAATATCATCAAGAAGCAAATTGAAGATTCTTTCGGCCACGATGTGCAGGTGCTCATCAGGGAGCCGGAAGAGTTGAAAAATATTTTGGCAGGATTTCCTTTTAAAGAAAAAGATGGATGGAAGGGCTATATTGGGTTTCTATCTGATAAACCAGATTCCGAATCCATCAAAAACTTGGAATCACAATCATCAGCTATCGAACAATTCAAGATTTCTGATGATAATCTCTACGTATTTGTTGATAAAGAGACAAATCAAAAGGCCAACTTCTCCAATGGGTTTATTGAAAAAGAGCTAGGGTTGCATGCTACAACCCGAAATTTACGAACGGTTCAAAAAATTCTGAATATGGCATCAGCTGATACCCAAAAATAGTGAGCCCCCATGGATATTATTCCTTGGTTCTTTCTATCCCTATTATAAGATTGTATTTGGTAGATAAACCCAACTAAAAGGAGATTTCTCGACATCTCAGACTTTTTCTTCTTTGAAAACTAAAATGACCACTGCACTGAAATCACAGGATTCTTTTTCTCTAACAACTTAACGCTTTGTTGCACATCAAAAGAAATTTGAAGGGGTACTCTATGCCAATCATCCGCCCTGACCATACTACCTAAAATGACGCCTGTTAGTCCACCAACCAATCCCCCCCCCAAAACCGCTCCAGCAGCAAATACCGTTGGGTTACTAAACCGGATCAATTTTTGCTGTGCACTATTTGTATTATTGCTTATCAGAGAAACAACTCCACCTAGTGCAGCACCTGTCAAAACCCCCTTTTTTACTATTTGGGGATTTTTTTTACTCCGACTAACCCACAGTTCCCGAACTGAAACTAGAGGGATATACAGCATACCATCTTTTACCGCAACACCAATTACTGAAGGAGATAGCACAACGACTTCCCCTATAATATTGCCAAATTGTACTGTCGGCGCTTGCAACTTAACCTTATTTCCTACCTCAAGTTTTATGGCTGATGTATCTGACTGTTGTGCACTAACCGAGACAGCATTTATACCCAGAACTAGTACCACCAATAAGAGGACATTCAGGCAGTAACTCCTATTTTTTAGGGTCGATAATGACATTGTTTTCTCTCTTATTTTGACAGCGAAAATTTAACCGA
>CAYNKF010000145.1:0-6503 GCA_964397705.1 uncultured Balneolaceae bacterium
GGCGATGCATTAAAAATTGGTGTGGCATTGAGTATTCCGTTTGCGGCAAATATTGGAGGTATTGCTACTCCCATAGGTACTCCTCCGAATGCGGTTGTTATAGGTGCACTAAGTCAGCAGGGACTTAATATTACATTTGGCCAGTGGATGTTATACGCGGTTCCAATCGTTGTAGTAATGTTAGCCGTAGCTTGGGGAGCGTTGATGATTATTTATCCTGCTAAAACCAAGCACTTAAAATTGGATTTAAGTGGCCGATTTGATCTCTCCGTAAGTGCTAAAATACTCTATTTTGTATTTGGTTTTACCGTATTAGCATGGGTCACCGAAAGCATTCACGGAATTAACAGCAGCATAATAGCACTGGTGCCGGTTGCAGTATTGACGTTTTTTGGGGTGATTGACAAAGAAGAAATCCGTAATTTACCTTGGGAAGTATTATGGTTGGTAGCAGGAGGACTGGCGCTTGGCATAGCTCTTGACAGAACTGGGTTGGCACAGTGGATGATATCGTCCATCGATTGGCAATCGCTGAGTAATATATGGCTGTTGCTGGTTTTTGCAGCAGTTGCCGTATCAATGTCTAACTTTTTATCAAATACGGTAACTGCTACCTTGCTTATTCCGCTTGCAATTAGCCTTTCAACTTCGGGTGTGGCAGGTAGTGACTTTAGCCTGTTGATTACGAGCGTATTGATAGGTGTTGGTGCAAGCTTGGCAATGGTGTTGCCCATATCCACCCCACCCAATGCCATTGCTATTAGCACGGGCATGGTAGAGACAAAAGATATGGCAAAGGCAGGGGTCTTGATTGGCATTGTTGGATTGGTGATGGTTATGATTTATGCCATTTTTGTCTGGCCGTTAATTTAATGTAGAAGAAAGCAGCAAGTTATGAGTGAACAAATACATATATTAGTGATCGAGGATGAACCTGAAGTGCTTGATGCCCTGGTTCGTGACTTGGAGGATTTTGAAGAACTCTTTCCGGTGGAGATGGTTGCTACAGCCGAAGAGGCCCGTACGGTAATAGACGATATATTGGATACCGGTGGAAGGATCGGGCTTATTTTGTGTGATCATATTTTACCGGGTGAAAACGGTGTGGAGCTGTTGGTTGATCTCCAAGAAAAACCAGAAACGAAATCTACGCGCAAGGTATTAGTGACCGGACAAGCCGGTCTCGATGATACCGTAAAAGCTGTAAACGAAGCGGATTTGAATCACTTTATTGAAAAGCCTTGGACTGAAGAGCATCTTCATAAGGTCGTAGTTAATCAGTTGACCAGCTATGTAATTGAAAACGAAAAATCATTCCTGCCGTACATGCAATTGTTGGATAGTACACGGTTATCCGAAGAAATGCATAAACGTGGAAATATAAGTGACTATTAAGCGAATGAGTTTTGAATACGGTTATAAATGGCTTCACGATCGGAAGACTATCGTAAAGTTGATTGAAGAGCTTATCGATGAACGTGATGAGTCAGAAAGTGGTGTGTTGTTGCTAGAAGAGGGGCAAGTGCTATTTGAAGAAGGAAATTATCTTGAAGACCTTTATATCCTTTTGGATGGTGAAATAGAACTGTTCAAGCATGATTCAGTAAAGGGAGGAAAGGAGAGTGTTGTTACGGATATACTCAAACCGGGTGCTTTTATTGGAGTAATAGCATTTACGACGGGTAATCGTACGATGACTGCTGCTCGTGTTACGGAGAAAAGCCAAGCTATTTGTATAAAACGTGAAGAGTTTGATGATTATTTGCATAAGCAACACCGGCTAAGTTATCCTATACAACAGCTGATGATTGCAAACTTGGTGGATCGCTATCAGCAGAATACGGGACTACAGTTAAAACTTGAACGTTTAAACCAGCAGTTGAGATCGGAGCGTAATGAGTTGCGACAAGCATACTTCGATCTCGAAGAAGCCCAGAATTTGCTTATTCACAAAGAAAAAATGGCAACGCTGGGTCAGTTGGTTGCGGGATTTGCCCACGAAATCAACAATCCTGTATCAGCCTTACTTCGATCATCAGAGCTGGTTGTTGAGCAGCTACAAGACATATTTGGAGTAGATTCCAAAGCAAAAGAATTGGATTTGGCATTATTTGAGGCTGGCCTAAACAGTACGTTGGTAGATACTGCACAGTTAAGAAATAAAATGCGAGAGTTGGGTACTGTATTTCCTGATGCTTCACGACCGGTACTGCGAAAATTGGCGCAGCTGCCTGCTAAAATACTTGAACAAATCGAAGATGCAGAGGACCTGAATAAATTACTGGCACTGTTCGAAGCTGGTAAGCTACTACACAATATCCAGCATGCCAGCCAACGTATTGGTAATCTGGTAAAAAGTTTGAAAAGCTATAGTCGTCCCGATGCAAATGCTTACGATCTGCTCGATATAAGAGAAGGGATAAAAGATACTGTGTTGATGTTGAGCAACCGCCTGAAATTTTATGACGTCTCATTGCAGCTTGACAAAATACCCGAGACCTGTGCTAATATGGCTGAACTTAATCAGGTTTGGACTAATATAATCTGTAATGCCTGTGAGGCGATGGGAGAACATGGGGTATTGAAAATCCGATGTTGGTCGGAGGATGAGAAGATAATAGTTGAATTTGAGGATTCAGGTCCGGGGGTGCCTAAAGCGATACAGGAACGAATTTTTGAACCTAATTTTACGACTAAAAATCAGAGTCAAAAATTTGGACTCGGGCTGGGATTAGCGATATCAAGTGAAATAATCCAGAAACATGAAGGCGACATCGCCGTGCGTAATGCTATTGACGGTGGTGCCATATTTTCTATTTCATTACCGGTAAAAAAAGATTGTAAATAGTTTCTAAGATTCGTTTTGCTGGGCCATATAATACAACTGAATAATACGTAGTTCACTGTAGCTTACCGATTTGTCGAGCTCCGTATATACTTTGCGAAGCATATGTGTTGGCACATCGTCCATGACTTCCAGCACCTCATCGCGTTTCCGGGTCGAAAGCGACGAAGCTTTTACAATCCCTTCCGGGCGAATACTATTTCCTTCTTTAAGGTATTTCTTCAAGTGCTTGATGATAGTTACATCTTTAACACCGAACTGTTCGGCCAGGTGATCGATTGATTTCCCGGCATTATATTCCTTTCCAATTCTCCTATATGGCTCACCATGTGCCTGTTGTTTTTCCTTTTTCTCCTGAAGCGATTCGGTGTTTTCTTTGATATCATTAGCCCGGCAGTATTTGTTGATGATTTTTAGAAAATCAGTACCATATTTTTTCAGCTTCACAGACCCCACTCCATAGATAGGAATTAAATTATCTTTTGACTGTGGATAATAATATGCCATCTCCATGAGTGTAGTATCCGGGAAAATAGCATGAGGAGGGACAGACTGCTGGTCAGCGAGTTCTTTGCGTTTATTTCTCAGTTGTTCAAAGAGATCCTTGTCGTAATTGTTTTCAACATCAGCACTAGTACGATCTATGGCATCATCATCTACCACCGTATCTTTGCGGTCGAGTACGCCAAATACATTTTCTTTGCCTTCCAAAACGGCTTTTCCCTGGGTGGTAATATGAAGGGCTCCATGCTGTTCTTCACGACTCAAATATTCCTGTTTTACTAAGAGACGTGCCAGTAGTATCCAGTGTTCCTTGGCCCACTCGTTACCAATATTATAGGTAGAAAGTTCATCATGACCATTTTCTAATACCTTTTCTTTAGTAGAGCCACGTAAAATATCAGCAATATAATAGGCATCAAATTCTTCATTGGTACGGGCGATGCAGGAAAGTATTTTTTGGGCTTGTACAGTAAGATCTTCGACTTCAGCATCTACTGACAAGCAGTTATCGCACATGCCACACTCATCATTTTCGTAAGTTTCTCCAAAGTATTTCATTAATGGTACACGACGACACTCATCGCTTTCCAAAAACTTCATCAGGTCCTTAAGATGCTTTTCGGCTACCTTTTTTTCCTTGCCTTCTTTTTGATTGATGAAGTACTGAATTTTTTGCTTATCGGATCGGCTGTAAAGCAACAAGCAATCCGAACGAAGGCCGTCACGCCCGGCCCGACCAATTTGTTGATAGTAAGATTCGATATTTTTGGGCATATCATAGTGCATTACAAACCGTACATTCGGCTTGTCGATGCCCATTCCGAAAGCAATCGTAGCTACGATAATGGAGATGTCATCGCGGATAAATAGCTCTTGGTTTCGGTTACGCAGTTTTTTTGATAATCCCGCGTGGTAAGGTTTTACGGAGTGCCCTGCTTTCTTCAGTTCCACGAAAAGCTCTTCTACCTGTTTGCGAGAGAAGCAATAAATAATGCCGGACTGTTTCTTGCGGGTGTACAGAAAGTCCAGGGTTTGTTCTACCGGATCTTCCTTGTCTGCGACTTTCAGAAATAGGTTTTTGCGATCAAAGCTAGCCAAAAACGTATCGGATTCCTCAAACTCCAGTACTTCTTTAATGTCCTGACGTACGCGCGGAGTGGCAGTGGCGGTAAGTGCCAGGCATGTTGCATTTGGAAAGTCATCTCGGACTTTGGTGAGTTCGCGATAGTCGGGGCGGAAATCGTGCCCCCATTCTGAAATACAGTGAGCCTCATCAATCGTAAAAAGGTCAACATTTTGATCAGAAAGCAGATTGCGAGTTCGCTCCATCAGCAGTGTTTCTGGCGCGAGGTACAATAGTTTTATCTCTTTATTTTTTAATCGCTGTATGTTGTGCTCGTATTCCTGCTCGGTAAGCGAACTGTTGAGATAAATTGCAGGAATATCATACTGTTGAAGCTGCTCAACCTGGTCTTTCATCAACGAAATAAGTGGTGATACAACCACGGTCAATCCATCAAAAAGGAGTGCCGGGATTTGGTAGCAGAGTGATTTTCCACCACCTGTTGGCATAATAACGAGCGAATCCTTTTCGTCCATAACGTTTGATATAATATCTTCCTGAAGAGGACGAAAATCTTCAAAGCCAAAAACATTATTAAGTTTACTGCGTGCTTCTTTAATCATGTATCGCTGATGTATTTGATAAATCTGCTTGAACAGATCTAATTGCTATTAGAAATTTCTGTTCCCATAGTAAGGCTTTGTTCTGATAAAAGATGCCACCGAATTAACGATGGTATCTGAAAAGTAGGTAAATATAATATTATTACTTGCTCAGATAAAGGTTTTTAAACTCGAATGGTTTTTTAAAATGTTCGTCGTTGAAATCTTCCATAAAGTAGATGGTTTCTCCGGTCGATTTCATCTCAGGTCCAAGTTCTTTTTTAACCTCTGGAAACTTATCAAAGGGGAATACCGGTTCTTTGATGGCCCACTTCTCAAGCTTCGAGGTTAAATCTTCTTTATCAAAGTCTTTGAGTTTGGCACCCAGCATAACTTTTACAGCAATTTGTGCTTCAGGCCGTTTTGTTGCTTTTGCAAGGAAAGGAATCGTTCGTGTTGATCGTGGGTTTGCCTCCAGTACAAACACATCATCGCCTTTTACGGCATACTGTACGTTTAGGAAGCCTTTAATGTTCATGTTAGAAGCTATCTTCTCATGATATTGTTTGATCTTCCTAATTGCGGTATCGCTCAGCGAGTAGGTTGGTATTACGGCCGTGGAATCTCCGGAGTGAACACCCGCCGGTTCAATGTGCTGCATGATGCCTGCGATATGCATATCGTCTCCGTCATAAACGGCATCCACATCTACTTCAACGGCATCTTCCAAAAACTTGTCGATGAGGAAAGCATTTTCGGGATGGGTGTCGAGGACACGTTCGGTGTAGAATTCGAGTTCATCTCTCTTAACAGCGATGCGCATACCCTGTCCGCCGAGCACGTAACTGGGTCGGATTAGCACCGGATAGCCGATGCGATCAGCAATTTCAAGAGCTCCTTCCACATCTTCGGCTGTACCGTATGAGGGGAATGGAATATCGAGGTCCCTGAGAAACTCTGAAAACGATCCGCGATCTTCTGCAAAGTTGATCATTTCAAAGTCGGTACCGAATATCTTAATTCCTTCTTCCACAAACTTTTTCCCGAGCTTAAGGGCTGTTTGTCCACCCACTTGTAGGATGACGCCCTCAGGCTGCTCATGCTCATAAATATCCATCACACGCTCCCAGAAGACAGGCTCGAAATAAAGCTTGTCGGCGGTATCGAAATCAGTTGAAACGGTTTCTGGATTGCAATTTATCATAATGGCCTCATAACCCATTTGCTGGGCTGCCTGCACAGCATGTACGCATGAGTAATCAAATTCAATACCCTGTCCTATGCGGTTGGGGCCACTTCCAAGGATAAGTACTTTCTTTTTGTCGGATACTTCACTTTCGTTTTCACCTTCATAGGCTGAGTAGTAATAAGGCGTCTCCGCAGGGAATTCTGCCGCACAGGTATCAACAACTTTAAATGAGGGTTTTAGATTTAATTCGTGTCGTTTTTTACGTACTTGCTTTTGAGTAACCTTACCATTGCTTTGGCT
>CAYNKF010000146.1:0-6492 GCA_964397705.1 uncultured Balneolaceae bacterium
TTTATGTTTGAAAAAATGTTGAAAGAATTACGTTAGTCAACGATTCCAAGAATGTCGGATTCTCTCATAATCAGATATTCTTCGCCATCCAACGATACTTCAGTGCCGGAATATTTTCCATAAAGCACTTTGTCGCCTTCTGATACCGACATATCAATCTTGTTACCGTTTTCTACCTTGCCAGGACCTGCAGCAACTACAGTTCCTTCCTGAGGTTTTTCTTTTGCTGAATCAGGAATAATAATTCCAGATTCGGTCTTCTCTTCCGCAGGTGCTGGCTGAACCAGAACACGATCGCTTAACGGTTTAATTTTAGATTTAGCCATAAGTATGACTCCTAATTTTAGTTATTAGTTGAAATTTGAAATTCTTAAATCAGCAATATTGCTGTTAATACTTTTTAAATTCCTCTGATTGAAATTACATCAATCTCAACAGGGTTATAGGTGAGCAAGTACCATACCAAACTTTAAGGGAAATGTATTTTTATCTATCAACCGCCATCAAAAGTCTCAAAATCGCAAAATAGCGGGGTGGATAAATTTTGATAGGTCAAATTTGAAAAAGGGTGGTCGAAATTTCAGGTCAAAATGCCATCTTCTACCAGTTGTGCTGTCAACTTTTCATATTCGGATGGCTCCCATGCCTCAGCCCGCTTGTCAAAGTTGAACCCTTTGGGCTGCTTATCTTTACTAACCAACGGCTTCAGCGCATTGCTTAATTTTTTACGCCGCTGATTAAAGGCCGTACGAACAACCGTTTTAAGATTTTTATCCGAACAGTTTAGTTCTCCCTTATCAAAAGTCAGTTTCACAATGGCGCTTTCCACATTAGGTTGTGGACTAAAGCAATGCCGCGATACAGGAAACAAAATTTCGGGCGTACACATCAGCTGTGTCTGTACGCTTAATATCCCGTAATCTTTTGTTCGAATATCAGCTACCAATCGCTCGGCCACTTCCTTTTGCATCATCAATAAAGCATCAGCCATTAAATGACGATTTTCAAGTAAGGCAAACAAAATCTGACTGGTGATATAATACGGAAGGTTTCCAACCACATGGGTTTTCTCTTTTCCAATCGATAGCTTCTCCCAGTCTACATCTAAGACATTCTCATGATGAATCTGCAGGCCATCAAATTTTTGTTCAAGAACTTCTATCGCACGTTGATCCAACTCCACAGCAATCAAATCTTTGAACCGTTTTAATAAAGCACCTGTCAGAGCTCCCGTACCAGGCCCAATTTCAATAACACGCTCTCCATCTTTGGCAGAAATAGCATCTGCAATTTTACCAATAATATTTTTGTCCGTTAAAAAATGTTGCCCTAAACTTTTCTTTGGTCGAATACTCATTATCAGAAATTATTAAATATTTTCAGACCTACAGGTTTTCTCAACGAACTGTTCATGCAACGCGCTGTTAAACCTTTAGAAGGCTACAAGTCTAATTAAAATATTTTGGCTTAAATTGTCTTTTTGCTTAGCGTCAATAGGTAGATTAAATTAAGCTACGTTACTTCTCGTAAAATAAACAAATATGGATATTAATCCCCTGGAAACAGAACAAATTGGAATACAGACGCTGGAAAAGCGCCTGATGAAATCGGAATCCAATATTTCCCTAAAGATAGGGGTACCAAAGGAAGTCTCCAATGATGAACGCCGAATTTGTTTAACCCCTGGTGGTGCTTCGGTATTAATTGCCAATGGTCATGAGGTTTTTATTGAGCAAGATGCCGGGGCCGAAGCTAATTTTACTGATGAGGAGTTTGCCGACGCTGGGGCTGAAGTTGCGTTTAGTATCGACGAGGTGTATAAAAAGTCTGACATGATTGTCAAAGTCGCACCACCGTCAGATTCTGAATTAGAACTCTTGGAGCAAGACCAAACCCTCCTTTCGGCTCTACACTTAGGCAATACCACCGAAGAATTTATCGACCTTTTGATCAAAAAGAATATTACCGCTATCGGCTTTGAGTTTATCAAAGGGGAAGATAAAGAGTTTCCTATTGTTCGCATGATGCACGAAATAACCGGGTCGATGTCGGTACAAATTGGTGCTCACTATCTCGAAAAAACAGACGGCGGGCAAGGTATTATGCTAGGCGGTATTTCGGGTATACCTCCTGCTACTGTTGTAATTCTGGGAGCTGGCATCACGGCCGAATATGCTGCACGTACTGCCTTAGGATATGGTGCCCAGGTGTTTGTGATGGATAATGATCTTGCACGGCTCCGTCATCTAGAAAATGCCCTTGATCGTCGTATTATTACTGCCACTGCGAATTACCAATACCTGTCATCAGCCCTGCAATATGCTGATGTTGTGATAGGGGCCGCCATGTTTGAAGGGGAACGTGCACCTTGTCTTGTTACCGAACCCATGGTAGCTTCCATGAAACCTGGTAGCGTTATCGTTGATACTGTAATTGATCAAGGGGGATGTATTGCCACCAGCAGAGCTACTACCCATTCAAAGCCTACATTTATGGCACACGATGTGATTCATTACTGCGTACCCAATATTCCATCTAATGTGGCCCGTACCGCTACCTATGCTCTTAATAATGTAATTGTCCCATACCTTTTGGCTATCGGTGATGCAGGAGGCATTCGAGAATGTTTATGGACAAACACAGCGCTACGCAATGGTACCTATGTTTATAAAAAGCATCTTACCAAGAAATCGCTTTCTAAAATTTTCGATATGCCGTACCGCGAAATCGAGATGTTGATTGCCAGTCAAATTTAACATTTGAACTTTTCAATGGATTTAAATAAATCCTCTAAAATTATTCTGGGGATCTTGACATTCCTCCCTCTTTTATTTGTGATCAGTTTTTTGGGCTTTATCATAATTAATTTTTTCTCAATGTTTTTTTCACAGGAGCCGGTAATGCCCCTGATGTTATTTTCCTATCTGAGTTATATCCTTCCTTATGTATTTCCCATTATTCTTCTTTCAATGGGATTATTTGTTTTTTACATCATCCACATTGTTCAGAACGCTCTTTTAGACACTGAAAAGCGGATTTTGTGGGTCGTTGTTATGTTTCTTGCATATGGAGTTGCAATACCCACTTATTGGTATATTCATATCTGGAAAGATAACTCTTCCAAAGTAAGCAATGCTGACGAACTTACAGATGATTACAATGACCAAGGAGCTCAATCCCAGAAATTTTAAGCGCATCAGTATTATCAACTGGATGCTGAGTGTACCTTTTTTCTTGCTTTTTGCCTGGCCCTACTGGTATTTAGCAAATTTATCAGGTATTGAACAATTCATTGTTTATGCAGGGTGTTGTCTTTTTTCCATCCCGTTTATGATTACTATTCTACACGGACATGTAACCATGGCACTGGGGGAAGCCCATCGACATCACTATTATGATTGGCTGAGCAAAAACCCTCTTACATATGGCTTATTTTTCCATCCTGTGATGATGCGTACGAGATTTCGACTTATCCTTTTAGTGATAAGTATCTTACTCTTCATTATTGGATTTTTTCTATCCATATAAAAAAGGACACACCAAAATAATGATGTGTCCTCGCAATATTATTTGACTATATCGGAGATCAGTATGCAGTACCTTTTACGATTTCATCTACCACACTGGGATCGAGCAATGTAGAAGTATCGCCCATATCATCAGTTTCTCCGGCCGCGACTTTGCGTAAAATACGGCGCATGATTTTCCCTGATCGGGTTTTTGGCAATCCATCAACAATCTGAATTTTATCCGGTTTGGCAATCGGACTAATTATTTTGGTAACCAAATCATCGATTTCCTTCTTAAATGTTTCAGGTTCCGAAATACCATCATCACACGTCATAAACGCAAAAATACCTTCTCCTTTAACATCATGCGGGTAGCCCACAATGGCAGCCTCTACCACTTTGGGATGTTCGTCAATGGCATTTTCAATTTCGGCTGTTCCCAACCGGTGACCAGAGACATTAAGCACGTCATCAACACGACCGGTAATACGATAATAGCCATCTTCATCACGACGACAGCCGTCCCCCGTGAAATAATATCCGGGATAATCCTTAAAATACGTTTCCATATAACGCTCTTGATTGCCCCATATTCCACGGGTCATGCCTGGCCAGGGCTGTTTAATCACAAGATTCCCTTTAACACCATTGCCATCGATCTCCTTTCCATCATCGTCCATTAATGCAGGCTCAATACCGGGTAACGGTAATGTAGCAAACCCGGGCTTTGTTGGGGTAACGCCCGCCAGCGGTGAAATCATTATACCGCCCGTCTCGGTCTGCCACCAAGTATCTACAATCGGACACTTCCCGTTTCCAATCTTATCGTGATACCAGTGCCAGGCCTCTTCGTTAATTGGCTCACCTACTGTTCCAAGCACTTCGAGCGAGTTTAGATCATACTTATTGACGTACTCAATATCTTCCTTCATCAACGCGCGAATTGCTGTCGGAGATGTGTAGAAGTGCGTTACATTGTACTTTTCGCAGACCTCCCACAAACGACCGGGATCTGGATACATGGGTGTACCCTCGAAAATGATACCGGTTGCACCATTCAGAAGGGGACCGTATAAAATGTAGGAGTGCCCCGTAATCCAGCCCGCATCAGCAGTACACCAATAAACGGAATCTTCTTCAACTTGGAACACATTGCGGAAAGTATAACTGGTGTATACCATATATCCCCCGCAGGTGTGTACTTGCCCCTTGGGCTTGCCAGTGGATCCTGAGGTATAAAGAATAAACAGCGGATCTTCGGCATCCATCTCTACGGCTTCGTGTTCTTTAGATGCATTTCGAATCAGTAAGTGCCACCATTCGTCGCGGCCTTCCTTCCAGTCGATATCACGATTCGTACGCTGGCACACAATTACTTTCTCAACCGTAGGACATTCTTCAAGTGCTTCATCTGAGATATCTTTAAGCGGTACATGTTTTTCACCGCGGCGCAACCCATCATTGGTAATAAGCATTTTTGCATCGCAATCCTGGATTCGCTCGGCCAGCGACTGGGCAGAAAATCCAGCAAACACAATAGAATGCACTGCGCCAATGCGAGCACAAGCCAATGCTGCAATCATCAGCTCCGGCGTCATTGCCATATAAATAGCCACACGGTCACCTTTTTCAATACCTTTGGATTCAAGAACATTGGCAAAACGGCAGACATCTTCATGCAATTGCCGATAGGTAATTGTCCGTCGAAAAGAGTCCGGGTGATTCGGCTCGAAGATAAATGCTGTTTTATTTCCAACGGTATTCAGGTGGCGATCCAAACAATTTTCGGTAATATTCAACTTACCACCTTCAAACCATTTTACATTTCCCTCCTCAAAGCTTCCGCTATGTGTTTCATCCCAACGTTTTCGCCAATAAAACGTTCCGGCTTCATGCTCCCAAAATTCTTCACGGTTTTTAATGCTATCCTTGTAGACTTCTTTGTACTCTTCAAACGAATCAATATTTAACCACATGGCAATTGTATTTTAGTTGGGAATATTTTTATCTCACTAATCATCTTATTTTAAATAATTAAAGCATAAAATCAAGTCAACCAAAGAAACAAATTATATTCAAATCATTTCCGTTAATAATCCTTACACGATTTGAAATAAACAAGATTTCCCTCTTAATGAAAAGCGATGGCTATTTAAAAATTGAACAGTGGTTTACTCAACGTGGATGGGAGCCCTTTGACTACCAACGGGAGGTCTGGAAAACTTTTTTATCAGGAAAGAATGGATTATTAAATGCCCCTACAGGCAGCGGCAAAACCTACGCTCTGTATATGCCGATGCTTATTAAATGGATTGATGAGCATCCGGAAACATATAACGAACTCGCAGATAATGGCCTTCAGTTATTATGGATTACCCCGCTTCGAGCCCTGGCTCGTGATATTGAACAAGCGCTTCAGAAGGTTGTTAATGATCTGGAAATACCATGGGAAATTGCCCGGCGAACCGGTGATGTGTCTTCCTATCAAAAGCAAAAAATGAAACAGCAGATCCCCGAGGTACTTATTACTACGCCCGAGAGTTTACATATCCTAATGGCTCAAAAAGGATATAAAAGTTACTTCAGGAACCTAGAAGCTGTGGTAGTTGATGAGTGGCACGAATTATTGGGATCAAAGCGGGGCACTCAAACCGAACTGGGGTTATCACGATTAAAACACTTACGCCCGAACCTGAATATTTGGGGCATTTCTGCTACTATTGGCAATCTTAAAGAAGCACACAATGTATTACTGGGAACACATGCCGATAACCAAGACTCTGTTATCATAAAAGCCAATATAGAAAAGAAGTTAGAAGTACGGTCTGTTCTACCTGATGATGTCGAAAAATTTCCATGGTCTGGACACCTTGGCACTAAGTTACTGCCTAAAGTTTTGCCTATCATCGACGAAAGTCGATCTACCCTTATCTTTACCAATACCCGCTCCCAGTCAGAGATCTGGTTCCAAAAACTTTTAAAT
>CAYNKF010000147.1:0-6445 GCA_964397705.1 uncultured Balneolaceae bacterium
CAAAAATAGCTGCTTCATCACCACCGGTACCGGCACGTAATTCAACGATTACATTCTTCGAATCGTCAGGATCCTTGGGAATTAATTTAAACTTGATGGCCTCTTCGAGTTCCTCAAGCTCTGGCTTAAGTTCTTCCAGCTCGAGTTCAGCCATTTCGGTAATTTCTTCGTCATCTCCCTCTTCAATCAGCTCTTTGTTGCCAGCAATCTGATTTTTCGTCTCTTTCCATTTATCGTAGAGCTCTACTAATTCTTTTAAATCACTATGCTCTTTGGTAAGCTCGGTATAGCGGTCTGGATCATCATACACCGAAGGGTCACTCATCGCCGCAGTCACTTCTTCAAATCGTTCTCTTACCTGTTCTAACTTAGCTTCAATATCCATGTATCTGCTACTTCTTTAGTAAAATAGTTTTTTCTTTTTTACGGCCATTAAAATACGATACTTTCCGCAAAATTAAGAATTGATACAATAATCAAATTGCAGTTCCAATTTCCTTAATTCCCAACGGAATAATTATTAAGTTCGGGTCAAATTTCGAAATTATAAAAACAATAGATCCATGGCTAAAAATCCACTATCCGCAAGTTTTAAACTCGGCTTTCTTGGCGCCGGACAATTAGCTCGAATGTCTGGACTACAAGCTTTTCGATTTGGCATTCAAGTTGGTGTGTTCTCAGATCGGGATGAAAATGAGCCAGTCCAATTTATGACACCTTATTCAAGTACCGGTTCTTATAAATCTGCGGATGATCTTACCCATTTTGCCAAAACATGTGATGTTCTGACACTTGAAAACGAGTTTATAGACTCAGAAATCCTAAGAAAAGCACAAGAGCAAAGCGGAACTAATATATTTCCCTCACCCAGTAGCTTTGCTAAAATTGAAAACAAACTCATCGAAAAACGAACTTTCGAAGACGCCGGAATTCCCGTTACTCCCTATAAACTTGTCAAAACCGAAACTGACCTTAAAGCATTTGGGCAAAATCATGGCTGGCCGTACGTACTTAAATCATCCAAAGGGGGTTATGATGGCTATGGAAATGAAACAGTGAGCAATTTTGAAGAAGCTAAAAAAGCATATGATAACTTGGGCGGACACGATGATCATGATATAGTAGCAGAAGCATTTGTTGACTTTACCCATGAACTGGCTGTCCAAGTAGCACGAAATGAAACGGGACATGTTGTTTACCCGTGCTGCGAAACCGTGCAAGAAAATCACATTTGTGTGGGGGTAAAATCTCCAGCTCCTGTTTCACAATCTATTCAATACGAAGCGCAGCAAATGGCACTAAAAGCAACTAATGCAATTGATGGAAAAGGTATTTTTGCCTACGAGTTTTTCCTAACAAAAAATGGGGACTTGCTTCTCAACGAATCTGCTCCTCGTCCCCATAATTCAGGTCACTATACCATCGAAGGATGTGTGACATCCCAATTCGAAAATCATGTTCGCGCCGTAATGGGCCTTCCACTGGGATCCACAAAACTCCGTGCTCCGGCTGTTGCAATGGTTAATTTATTAGGTACGGATAAACGCAAGGCCCAGGTTGATAATGCATTAGAAGCCTTAGGCACCAGTGACGGACACCTCCATGTTTATGGTAAGCTCAATAGCCGAGTGGGCCGAAAAATGGCACACTATACCCTACTGGGAGAAACAGTCAATGAAACCTATGCCCAAGCTTCTGAACTTACTAATGCCACCCGCATTTAGGGTATCGATTATCCACGCTTAATATTAAGAATCATGTACTCTGGATAGAGCTTACTTTTCTCTTTTGAGTATTTTGAGTCCATGAATCCCATTTGCAAGAATAACAAACTGGCCATCGGTTTTGACAAAATTGGCTGAAGCCTGATCGTCATTATCCCAGGAATAAATTCCTTCAGGTTCTTTGTTCGGTGACCGTGCCTGAGTAGTAATGAATAGTCCATCGGTTCCGTGGGCTATATAAACGTACTTTCCATCAGCACTTACTGCATTAGCCGCATCTTCCCCCGCCGGATCAAATTCATAGACTAACGGGTCACTGCCTCCATCAAATTTATACCCTTTTACTCCCTGGTTACCGAAGGCACCGTAGGTGATCGCAGCACGATGCTCAATTACATTTTTACCGTTTGAAGGAGTTACTTCAAAATTAGTTTCAAAGTCACTCATTTCATTATTTTTAAAGTCCATGATATTAAATTTGGCTTTTTCACCGTTCATCAGACTTAAACCAATGATGTCATCCTGTCTTCGGTCAATATATTTTGCAAAATCTACATCAAATTGATTGATAATCTCCAGGTTATCTTTGCTCAACTCAAAAAATCCTCCGCCGGTAGCTCCCGAAGCTACATATAATTGCCGCGAATGATCAACCAAGGCATTTCCGGAGTAGCTCGGCAGTGGTGTCTCTTTACGGTAATCCTCAAAAAGATCTTTATCTATTTTAAGTTCACCTACGACAGCTCCATTGTGGGTCTCTTCATCGTAATCAGTTTTTGAAACATCACGTCCGCCAGTATACCAGAGCATTTTACCATTCTCTTCGATTTCAAGTGCATTTACATCCGTATCAGAGAAATAAACCGAGGATGTGATTTTGGGATTAGATTCATCCTTTACATCAAATATATCGATGGCTCCAGCGTACGGATTGCTATTTAAGTGATAGGATACATAGATCTTATTAGCACGTATCTCAATACTAGTTGCACTCAGAGAATTGCCATTTACATCAAGTGGTGAGCTTACCGTAGCAACATGTGTAAAGGTATGATCATTATTTTTAGCCATTGTAGCAGTAGATGCTTGACCCGATGTTGTATCAAGATCAACCGGCTCGTTAACGATACTAACCCGTTCATTAAGCTTCTCAAGATCGTTGTTAACACTGATCTGATTATTATCACTACCGGTATTTAGAATATCACATGAGCCTAACAAGCCCAAAATGGCGCTTATCAGAATTACATTAAGTGTTATTTTTAGTGTTTTCATAGCTGCTCCCTTTTTTTGTTTAATTAATTTTAAAATATTTTTTCAGTATTTGTTTCAATCTGTAACATTTTTTTCAAGCTTTAGTGCCTCACTGGAAGTTTTATAGGGATTCCAAGGATCCTTATACGACGATCGGAAGAAATATTCTTTAATATAAGCCCATGTGCGTACAAACCGAATAAAATAACCCGTATATAATACCATTGCGGGTAAATAAAGTATGTATTTCAATTTTTCTTTTTGCGTATCTGAAATTAGCAGTACTACAATAAACTCAAGGGCTTTGGAAACAGTATAAAGACCAAAACCTGCAATGATTACGTATCCCAGCGTTGAAGTAAAATTCATGATAATGTCGATCATATAGATGTACCACATAATATTAAGTACAAGATCGTAGACAATATTTTCTGTAATGGTAAAAAAGTTAAGCAGGCTGAAGTTTTTTGAAGGTGCAAATAGATTACGATGCTTTCGTATCCTGAATGTAATTAGGGATCGACTCCACCGTATACGCTGACGAGCCAATGATTTAAAATTATCGGGTACCGTGGTTTGCGCTACCGCTCGAGGCTCAAAGCGAACCTTATATCCAAGCTTTCGTATTTTGAGCGTAATATCTCCATCAAGCCCCGGACCTACATCCCAGCCCTTAATTCGCTGCAGCGCATCTTTGCGGAAAGCACCAAAAGCACCCGAAACAATGCGCAAAATACCAAGTGATGAAGCCACTGTGCGGCCAACAAAAATATAGATTAAATATTCTATAGACTGCAGAATCGTACACAGACTATCGTTGCTATTGCGAACCATCAGGTTTCCTCCAACCGCACCAATATTTTCATTCAGATAAAAAGGAATCATAATTTGCTCAATGGCGTCCTGGTTGAATGAACAATCAGCATCTGCATGAATCACATAATCGCCCTTGCAATATTGCAGTGCCAAGTTGGCCGCAGATGCCTTACCCCCTCGTTCCTCATTTCTAAGAAATAAATCAATTTGCCCACTGCGCTCAAGATTACGCCCAACAATTGGTGTGTTATCATCGGATCCGTCATCTACCACTATTACTTCAAAATTCTGATATGATTGTTCCTTTAACGACGATACAAGCTGGTAATAATTTTCACCTTCATCCTTCCCGGGCACAATAATTGACACAAACGGTCGCTCACTCCAAAATTGCTGCTTCGCTTTAGAATAATCTTTCCATCCGGTTTTATTTTTGATATATGTAATAATGAGCACCGTATAATCGAGCAGGATATACCGGGGAAGCTCGAAAATAAAATAAAACCAGAAGATGCGTACAAAGCCCCTGGTACCCTCATTGTGCCAAAATTCAATAAAATCTAACATCGCCTATACATTTGATTTCGATGTTTTTTCGAGCAATTCATTAATGGCCCGTTCATAGCTGATGTCTTCTGAGACCTTTAATACAGCCATCCTCAACTCTAATTTGAAGTCGTCAAAATTATCTTTGATCAACTCCTTCATGCGTTCCCCCATCTCGTCCATTACACTTTCAACTTCTTCTTTTCTTTGCTCAGGAAAGAGCATTAGAATTGTCTCGTAATCCCAAAATGTAATTTCATCTCCCGGAGCCAAATCATTGGATAATATTTGCTGCAACTCTTTTTGTAAATCGCGTTTAGCAACATTTCCTATACGCTGGTAAAGTTCTGAGATATTCCATAAACGAAACATTCCCACTGAACTATCAAATTCTGCAATGCTTTTACGCTTAATTTCATTTTTTAGCGCTCGGATAAAATAATCAGTGCTCTCCCCCTCATCAGGCATTTGTTCACCGTTCTTCCTAATTTTTATGTAATGATTACCTTCAGCCATATCTTTCCCCTTGGCAGTAAGGTGATACTTTTTCACCTCCTTTTTAACCAAGTGCTCAACTTTTTGATCAGCACCGCAATTCAAACATTTGGCACGTATCAACGGATCCTGAAAAGAGTGTGCACAACCCTGACAGTTAAATATTGCCGCCGGTTTATCATAATCCACCCCAATATGTTTCAGTTTTTTTTCACATTTGGGACATATAAGCGTTTCACCATATCCGGCCGCTTTGAATTCGCTTATTTCTCCCATATAAGCACATGAGAAATGATGAATTAAGTCATTGGACACTAAGTGGGATGAATCACAGTTCGGGCATACCTCCCGAATATTCAAATAACTATTAGAGCAAGAGTTACACAAATAGATAGTATCAACAAACTTCCCGGAAATAATCTCATCTTTCTCTGCCTCTTCTAGGATATCAAGCGCATCAGCCTCATTGTCAAAGTCTAGATTTTCGGTAAGCATTGCATAACTAAATCCCAACAAACTTTTTCGCGAGGGAACAGGCTCTAAAAAACTAATATCCCGAGAGTGCATAAATCGTATCAGCTTGAGAAGCAAGAGATTACTCGGAAAATCCGAATCTGACTGGACAGAAACAGATTTACGGATACGCTGTACCGATTCTTTAAAACGATTACGAGATACCGGTTTTACAAGATAATCAGATATCGCATAGTCGAAAGCTTTTACGGCAAAATCTTTCTTGCCGGTCACTAAAACTACCTTAACGTTGTGATTATCTTCGATCTCATCCAAAAATTCGAACCCCGACATCGAAGGCATCATTACATCTAAGAAAATAAGATCTACCTGCTTTTCGTCCAGCAATTCAAGCGCCTGCTCTCCGCTTTCCGCAATACCCACTAAATTTAGACTATCGCTGTGGTCAACAAGCGATGACATTGCTACCCGTGAGGTCTTTTCGTCATCTACAATAATACAATTAAGAGTCATAGTTATATCCGGATATTCTAGGTAGTTAATTTGTTATTGATCTTCCGTGTTACCTCGGCCACTTTCCCCAAGTTATTTAATGAGTGTATGGTTCCGTCAATCAGCGGGTTTCGGCTACCCGATTCCTCTTCATAAATTTTATACACAAATATTGGGATCAAGTACACCGACTCCATGTTATGGCAACGGATTTTCTTTACAATCTCTTCGGTAGCCAGCTTGTCAGAATATTCAATAATGACCGCATCAAAAGATTTTAGCTGTGGCAAATACAGCGGGGATCGATCTTGTATCTTCATAAATACAAGATCTTCATGCGATATTTTTTGTGCAAAATTCTCTTTCATAACTTCTTGTTTTCTATAGAATTACTTTGCGTATTGTCACTCCCAAATTGCTGTTCTCCTCCCATATCGAGAAGGCTTCTTCATCAACCGGTTTTAATTTAACAACTACGTATTTATTAATGTTGCCAAGCTCACCTACAGCAAGCGACTGCCAGTTGGATAGTTGAGGCGTATCGAACCCAGTGATAACTCCCTGACTGTCAATATCACCGTCAAAATTCACTTTTAGTGTGTCGCCGTTCTCCAAATACTGTCGGCTACTTCGTTGAAATATCG
>CAYNKF010000148.1:0-6332 GCA_964397705.1 uncultured Balneolaceae bacterium
ATATTAAAGCCAATGTTTCCATTCCCCTAAAAGAAGCATACGAAGGAACGTCACGAACCTTACGTGTGGGCGGCGAAAAAATGAAAGTTAAAATACCCGCTGGTATTGAAGACGGCCAGCGCCTTAAGCTAAAAGGAAAAGGCCGAAGTAAACTTTCGCGAGGAGCCAGGGGCGATCTTTATCTGACCGTAAATATTGATATGCCAGAAGGTTACGAACGCAAAGGCAATAATATTTATTATGACCACCCTATCGACCTTTACACTGTTATTCTGGGTGGAGAGACCGTGGTAAATACGCTGGCCGGTAAGGCTAAGTTAAACATCCCCGCCGGAACTTCGGGCGGAAAGCTATTCCGTTTGAGTGGTATGGGCATGCCTGAATTTAAAAACTCCTCTAACAAAGGAGATTTACTTGTTCGAATACAGATACAAGTGCCTGAAAAACTTTCTGAAGAAGAAAAAAAGCTGTTTAAAAAGCTGGCTAAGAAGTAAAACTAGAAAACAGAGGAAATTGAAATATATGGTTCGGGCAGCAGCTCGAACCATTACTCATTTTGACGTTAAGAGACAATTCTTTTCTTCTCAAAATCTTGAAAGTTAAGATAGAAGGATATCATAAGCGCCAAGAAGAACAAGATTCCAGTTGCAGTATCTATTAAAACAGTGCTGAAATTCAATCCTGTCAATAGCTCTACCAAAAACTCAATATAGGAACTCGGCATCTCGGTGTATCCCAATTCTTTCCGCACCTGCCAATGCCAATCCGTGCACGGACAGTACCCAAATCCGTACCAAATCCCCAGAACAAACCACGAAAAGGCCGTAAGCAGTAATGTGTAAAGATTCCATCGACGGGTCGCTTCCCATATCCATCCAAAAAGATTAAACAGAATAAACACGCTGTGGAAGATGATAAAAACAACATCGAGCAAAATATACATCTCAAAATGGTGTTAAAAGTCACAAAAGCATTTACCTTTCTTCTAAAAAGTAGTGATATTCATCTGCCTATAAAACTTTAATACAACTGATCAACCTTATGGTTTTCATTTTATTGATTTCAATCCTCTTATCTTTCCCTGCCAACGATCTTAATAACAATAGTTTTTGGGGACAAAACGGGCATCGCATCGTGGGCGATATTGCTGCAGATTACCTAACGCCCGAGGCCCGGGAAGAAATTGATCGCGTGCTCGGCCACGAATCAATAGCTATCGCCAGCACCTGGATGGATAACATAAAGTCTGATCCGGCCTATGATCACACGCATGATTGGCACTGGGTCACTATTCCTGATGGAATGACCTACAAGGAGACGAAAAAGAATCCTAATGGAGATCTTATTAATACCATACGAACTTTTATTAAAGAATTGAAAAGCGGGAGCTTAACCGCTGAAGAAGAAAAGAAAAAGCTAAAAATGCTCATTCACTTGGTTGGGGATATTCATCAACCCCTGCATGTGGGCAATGGAGAAGATCGCGGTGGTAATAACACCAAAGTTGAGTGGTTTTATGATGATTCAAACCTGCACCGAGTGTGGGACAGTGAAATGATCGATTAGACGCAACTGAGCTAGACCGAATTCTCTGCTGCAATAAACCATCCTTCTGATCAACAAATCGAAGACTGGCAAAACACTAACATTATCGACTGGGCTAATGAGGCTAAAAAATTACGTGATCAGGTGTATGATTTGCCTGAGGATCGTGAAATCGGCTATAAATACCAGTACGAAAATCGCGACCTGTTAGATCATCAATTACTGAAAGGCGGTGTGCGATTGGCCGGCCTGCTTAATGAAATCTATGGTTGATTACCCTAATCCTCTCCCTCAATTGGAGAGAGGCAACTTCTTTGAATTCAACAAAGTGTACCGGTTACTATTTATGAGCTAAATACTTCTTCCATAACATCTTCGTGGACCGCAATATCACCCTCGCTAAAAAGTACAAAACGGATGAGCGAGACGTATTCCAAGGTATCAACTTTTTCCTTGAGGGTTTCAAAAGCAACGCGGGCAGCATCATTCATTGGATATCCAAATGCGCCGGTGGAAATTGCCGGAAAGGCAATCCGCTCGATTTGATGATCTTCGGCCAGATCCAGCGCATTTGTATAGCAGTTAGCCAACAATTCATCAGATGGTTCATCTCTTCCATAAACGGGTCCTAAACAGTGAATAATATAGTCGTTCGGCAAATTATGCCCACCAGAAATAACTGCTTCGCCCGGCTCTATCGGTGCCATTGATCGCGTTTCTTCGGTAAGCTCAGGTCCGGCAGCCCGATGAATCGCTCCGGCTACTCCCCCGCCAATCCGCAGCTCCGCATTAGCAGCATTCACCACGGCTTCAATATCTGATTGATTAGCAATATCTCCTCGCTTTAGCTCTATTGTTATTCCCGATTGTTTAGTTTCTCTCATAGTCTTTTCAATCTGTTCATATTTACTGTATAAAACACGAAATGCATGACTCAAATTCAATCAATGCATCGGCATTTACATAAACTCAACTTGGCGGAATAACATACTGACAGTTAACTGTCAAACAGACTCCCTTCCAATTCTAAATGGCAGCTTCCCTACCATAATTGCAGTTGCCGACCGAAAGCGTCATAATAAAGAGCAAAGACACTGAAATTTAGGCATATTTTAGGATTCGGTACGATATTGGCTTTTATAGTAGTGAAATAATCAAAAAAGAAATTTTTCACTAAGTATTGACTCATTATGAACTTAGATAAATTTACACTCAAAGCACAGGAGGCTGTACAGGCAGCGGTTGAATTGGCCTCCAGCAATAATCATCAGGCTGTGAGTCCCACACACTTACTGATGGCTTTTCTGTCGGATTCCGAGAATGTCATTAACACTATTTTAAATAAACTTGGCGTGCGGATTCCGCAAATGAAATCCGAGCTTGAACGGCGAATCGATAAGCTTCCCGTGGTAAAAGGGGCTTCTGTTTCCGGGCAATATCTTTCAAATGATTCCAAAGAGGTTTTTGATAACGCCCAGAAATCGGCTGACAGTCTCGGCGACGAATATATCAGTTCCGAGCACGTGCTTATCGGGATGCTGGAATCCAAGAGCGAGGCCGGCAGCCTGTTAAAAGAAAACGGAGTCAAAAAGGACGATGTACTCAAGGTGCTTGAAGACGTGCGTGGATCGCAAAAAGTGGACGATCCCAATGCCGAAAGCCGTTATAACGCCCTTAAAAAATATGGTCGTGACCTAAACGAACAGGCCGAGAAAAACAAGCTTGATCCGGTGATTGGTCGCGATCAGGAAATTCGCCGTATCATGCAGATTTTGTCTCGTCGGACTAAGAACAATCCTGTTCTGATTGGAGAAGCCGGCGTTGGTAAAACGGCAATTGCCGAAGGACTGGCTCTGCGCATCAACAAAGGTGACGTACCCGAAAGTCTTAAAACAAAACGCATTGTAGCTCTTGATATGGGCGCCCTGATGGCCGGAACTAAATTCCGTGGTGAATTTGAAGAACGCCTTAAAGCCATCGTTAACGAGGTACAGGAATCTGAAGGAGAAATCATTTTATTTATTGATGAGATTCACACCTTGGTAGGAGCCGGTGCTACGGAAGGAGCTATGGATGCTGCAAACATCCTGAAGCCTTCATTGGCTCGCGGCGAACTGCATGCTATTGGGGCCACCACGCTGGATGAATATCGCAAGCATATTGAGAAAGACCGCGCACTGGAGCGACGAATGCAAAAGGTCTTAATCAATGAACCATCCGTAGAAGATACCGTTTCCATTCTCCGTGGACTGCAAGAACGATATGAACTTCATCACGGCGTAAAAATTCGCGATGAAGCTTTGGTTGCAGCAGCTGAACTCTCTCATCGTTACATCAGTGAACGGTTTCTCCCGGATAAAGCCATTGACCTTATTGACGAAGCAGCTTCTCGGTTGCGACTGGAAATTGACTCCATGCCCGAAGAATTGGATCAGGTTGAGCGACAAATTCGCCAGCTTGAAATCGAACGCGAGGGACTCAAACGTGATCAAAATGAAGAAAAGATTGAGAACATTGAAAAAGAACTCGCTGATCTTGAGGAAAAACGCAGCACTATGCGCAACCAGTGGGATACCGAACGTGATCTCATCAAAAAAACACGCGACCTGAAGCAGGCCATAGAAACAGCCCGTAATGAAGCCGAAAAAGCCGAACGCGAAGGAAAGTATGAAAAGGTCGCTGAGCTGCGATACGGCACCATCAATCAGCTTGAAAACGACTTGGAAGAAACCCAGGAAAAGCTCCAAGAAGTACAGGAAGGTCGTGCCATGCTGAAAGAAGAAGTTGAATATGAGGATATTGCCGATATCGTTTCTCGCTGGACCGGAATTCCGGTACGGAAAATGCTGCAAAGCGAGCGCGAAAAGCTGGTTCATCTTGAAGAAGAGCTGCACAAACGTGTTGTCGGACAAGACCCCGCAGTGGAAACTGTATCGAATGCAGTACGCCGCTCACGCGCCGGCCTGCAGGATGCTCAGCGCCCGATCGGCTCGTTCTTCTTCCTTGGATCAACAGGGGTCGGTAAAACAGAACTTGCCCGATCACTGGCTGACTTCCTATTTAGTGATGAAGATGCCATGGTCCGCATCGACATGAGTGAATACATGGAGCGTCACAGCGTCAGCCGATTGGTTGGTGCTCCTCCCGGATACGTGGGATACGACGAAGGTGGTCAACTTACTGAAGCAGTGCGACGTAAACCGTACTCGGTAATCCTGCTTGACGAGATTGAAAAGGCACACCCCGATGTTTTTAATATGCTGTTGCAGGTCCTTGATGAAGGTCGGTTGACCGACAACAAAGGTGTCACAGTCGACTTTACAAATACTATCATTATTATGACCAGCAACATTGGGTCACATCTTATCTCGGATAAAATTGAGGAAACTGGAGGCAAATTTACTGATGAAATCTATAATAATCTTCAGGATCAACTAATGGATCAACTGAAGAAACAGATTCGTCCGGAGTTTCTAAACCGTGTAGATGATGTCATTGTATTTCATCCGCTCGAAAAAGAACATATCCGCGAAATTGTGGATATCCAGTTAGAGCGTGTACACAAGATGCTCGCGAACAAAGACATCAAGCTTTCTGTTTCTGAGAATGTCAAAGACTGGTTGGCCGAACGCGGATATGATCCCGTTTATGGAGCACGTCCGCTCAAAAGACTCATCCAAACAAAAATTATTGACGAGCTTGCTACCGAGCTGATTAAGCGTGAAGAAGAAGCTAAAACGCATTTTGAAGCTACCATCAGTAAAGATGGCGAAAGCATTGAATTTGCGGAAGTTTATGAAGATGCCGAAGCCTGGGCAGATTAAATCAGTGGCAAACACTTAGCAGTAGGCAGTGATCAGTTACTGCCTACTGCTAATTTATTTCTGGAATCACATAGTTTGATTGTTAATCAACCTCACACCTACTTTATCAAAACCATTTTCTGCACTGCAGAGTAGCCCTGGAAGTTTATTTCACAAAAGTAAACCCCGGCTGCATATCCAGAGGCATTCCATGACACGGAGTGGGTGTCGGCATCATAAAATTGATTAGAAATCTCCTCAACCATTCTTCCAGCTGCATCCCAAATAGTAATATGGACGAGCCCCGGGGTTCCATTCGAAAATAAAATAGTGGTTTTCTCAGAAAATGGATTGGGATAATTATTTTCCATAACAATATTTTGATTCACAGCAACCGGATCACCAATTTTTTCTTTCACATTCTCCCTTATCTCAGGCAGGCGTATATACAGATTCTCTCCGGGACAAAGTGTATTGCATCCATCAAGATGACCGCTTACCGTAAACAAGTTTAACCCACTCGAAGCATGATACTCCCACGTTATGGGATCAATATTATTTGCGTCAGATTTCCAAGCCAACAGCTCCTCAAGTGAACCCTGGGCATCAGAGGTAGGCGTTTTCTGTTCAAAATTTCCCATCACGCATACCCCCATCGTATTTGAATTGGTTCCACAAAAATGAGCTCCCTGCACCTCATCATTACCATCAATCCAGCCACGCCCTTGGTAAATAACACCATTGGGATCCACAAGCCAGTTGTATCCGATATCGCTCCAACCGTTAGTATTAACATGATACTCCCAGATACTTCGTACCACGGCGGGCCAATCAGATGAGCTGTTACTCCCCGCCGAATGATGAACAATATGATGGGTCACAGTAGTCGGTGATACCGGACCGCTGGGCTGCTGCCCGTCGGGACAATCCCACTCGGTCTGTTTCACATATTCCGGCATGGGATATTCCTTTTCAGCCTGCCTA
>CAYNKF010000149.1:0-6298 GCA_964397705.1 uncultured Balneolaceae bacterium
AAGTTTTTGTTCACTCGAACCTGCAATTTTGACTGGAGCGCTTTGATATTTGCGCCCCGAAGTTGTTGAGTTGGATATCCCATAAAAGGGATTTGTTTGAGTTCAAAAACAGGATTCTGCGATAGCCCCCCTGCATAATAGTAGTAATGAAGTGGTAGCTCTGAGGTTGAAGAGTACCCGGCAAAAAGTTCGTTTGAAATATTTACTCCGCTTATGAGCTTTATGGTTGAGAACCATCTGCCGGAAGCCTGATAAAAGCTTTCAGAACTACCCCAGCCGGGTTCAGAGAACTCCGTTTTTAAACTCAGAGATTGTCCTCGAGTCGGGAAATAAGACCGATTTAGCGTATTTAAATCAATAGTAAAAAAGGGATTGAGCAGAAAAGTGGTATTGCCTAAAACGAGCGTATTCCCTATAGCCTCATTTAAGTTATACAATTCTGTTTCAAGCCCGATTTCAACATCAGCCTGTTGCCATAACTGTACTGCGATAGATGGTTTTAACGTCAGCTTTTCCACATCTATGCTCGACAAAGCCTGGTCTTGGTTATAATAATTGATGGGCGAACGCTGCAAGTTAAGCTCGGTTTTAATGTAAGTTAGCGGTGCGAGACTAATGGGGAGTCTGTAATCTGACGTAAGCTCCAATATTTCACCGGCTCTCAGTTGCAAGGTTATCCGGTCATTTAAAAAGATATTATCGGTAAGCGAAGCCCCGAATAGCAGTGCCGCTTTGTGTTTACTGTCGTATCGCATACTAAAGCCCGCATACTCCTGTTCTTTGTGTTGAAACTCCAAGACCAGGTGCGTACCCTCCGAATTCTGATTTCGCTGCAGGCGATATGAAATTTGACTAAAAAGTCCTGAACCATAAAGTTGATTTATCTTATGTTCGAGCTGGGACAGAGTTAGCTTTTCGGGAAGTTGTATATTAAGAGCAAGGAATACCTGTTGCTGTTGTGTTAGTCCCGTTAAATTGTTGAGTGAAATGTCTGAGACAAGGATGGTATCTTGTCGGGTTGATTGAATCGATTTAAACGAGGGTGGTGCTGTCTTGTGCTTTGCCAGCATTTTTTTGATGCTCGGGAGTGCCCGACGAGCCGCCTGCTCCCCGCGATCAATAATTTTATCTACCCGTTCATAACTGAAGGTAGAAAACTCGCTGATATTTGGTCTTATATAGATATCCGTTTTCTCTTTTTGAACGATATCGGACTCCTTTTGATGAAATCCAACCGACTGGAATAGCACGTCAACAAATGTTTTAAGGCTATCAAGATTTCTGATAGGTTCGCCTACATCAGAAGCAATGACAAAATCGGCACCAAGATCTTGAACGTCTTCAACCGGGATGTTCCTTGCAACACCGCCATCGATATACGTTTTTCCGGCAATGTTAACCGGTTTAAAAATGCTGGGTATGGCAATGCTGGCCCTTACGGCATCCGGCAGATAACCGTTTGTAAAGGTTTTGGGTTCTCCTGTAGCCAGGTTGGTAGCCACCGCTGAGAAAGGGATGGGCAGCTTGGTAAAATCTCTCACATCGTGAAAAGGTAACATCAGCCGGTAGAGCAGCATGGATATATTTTGACCATCAATAAGACCGGCAGGAAGAGAAAGTTGCTTGTCCTCAAAAGGAAAGGTCACAAGATAGGTGTCCTTATTCAGGATACTGTTTGATACTTGCTGCGGATTGATCTGATAACTGTCATTTAGAAGAATATTCCAGTTGGTATTAATAGCAATATCTTCTATTTCCTGAGGCGAATAGCCGATGGCATATAAAGAACCGATAATAGATCCCATGCTGGTACCGCTGACCATATGTACGGGTATTCCCTCTTCTTCAAGCACTTTGAGTACCCCGATATGCGCAAATCCCTTGGCACCTCCACCACTTAAGGCAAGTCCGAGCTTAATTTCATCACCAGCGTTGTTTTCGGATTCCCGATGGACTTGCTGCGCAACTGTTCCAAAAGGTATGGATAAGAAAAATATTAACAGTAAGGTCCTTCCTATTTTTAGTTTGTTCAAGAGTGGACCTTTCATACAAATTTGTATTGATAATTATTATTTAGGACAAATATATGATAATGTAAAAAGATCAGCGAATGGGGGATATTAATTTTTCAATAAGTTTTTTTCAAAAAGGTTGAACGAACTTGTGGAAATTGAAAAAGTCTTTGAAGGTGGGTATCAACTGAATTAAAATCTAACTTTTGTTTGTAAAACAATCCGCTTTTCAGGGTGTCAGTAAGCTCCCTGAATGTTACAGGCACCGATTTTGATCCGGCCAGAACCACAAAATGCAGGTGTGGGGTGGTAGAAAATCCGGTATTTCCGCTAAATCCAATAATTTCTCCCGCATAAACCTGTTCCCCAATATCAACGAGCGCTCCTTTATGCTGCAGATGGGCATAAACGCCTACGGTGCCATCATCATGACATATCATAATTTTATTGGCTTGCTGCATATAATCTTCATTGTCACCGCCCTTTTTGTTATTCACGCTTACAAATCCGACGGTACCACCTCGTGCAGCACTGATTAAACTGTTCTCAGGCATATCAAAATCGAAGGCATATTTTGAATTTGGCAGGTTATGAGTAAACGCCGAGTTGTTTCCCTGGATTAGCATATGTGATTTATCTCTGGGATAGGGTAAGAGGTACTTATAGCTGGGATCATGAATAGCATTAGGATTTCCAAGTGTAAGATGGTATCGAACCTGGCCCTTGAATTTTGTGGGGGAATCTAACGAATCGATGGGCAGTTGAATGAGCTTGTCTTTTTTCCCTTTTGGCAGGAAACGTTCAAATTTAGAATCTAATGAATCGGGTTCAGCTTTTAAATAAACGGGGCAGGGTAGATTGTTTTGAGCCCATAAGGTGAATTCTTTGTCTGATATGTCATCCCAGATAAAAACAGTCTGGGCATAGGATTTCTGCATCATCCCCAGTAATGCGAGAAAAGTTAAAAGTGTGACAAATATCCGCATAAGGGCGTAATAAATAATAGATAATTTACCTACATAGTATAGACTATATAACAGTAATATGTATTACGAAGTTTATGTGTTAGCCAAGTTTACTACCATTTGGAATGGTTTTGTCGGGTACCGCCAATACTACGCTGTCATCATTTCTGTGAAAACCGGTAATGAGACATTCCGAAATAAATGGTCCAATCTGTTTGGGCGGAAAGTTTACGACGCCGATAACTTGCTTGTCGACAAGTTCGGTTG
Source organism: uncultured Balneolaceae bacterium (assembly GCA_964397705.1). Lineage (GTDB taxonomy): Bacteria > Bacteroidota > Rhodothermia > Balneolales > Balneolaceae > Fodinibius. Next base: position 3,245 of record CAYNKF010000149.1, read on the forward strand.
TCGAATACAAGTCAGTAATTTGAGCGCTGCTCTGCTTGACTCCTATTTCTTTTCCAAAATCTATCCACAGTTTATAAGCAGGTTTATGAGCTTCTGGAAATTCCTCAGCCCTTGTGATGGTTCCTACCAAAAGATCGACTTGCTCAAATTGCTCCCAGTTAATTGTAGACATACATTAGTTATTATTTTGCCATTCGAACGATTCGGACCGGGGAAATTGCTTAACCACATCCAATAGTGTTTCGGGCGGGGTCGCCAATTTTCGTTTTTCCAGGTTTAGCCAAGCACCATCAACGGTAATTTGCGCAGCTTTATCACCATTCTGTTTATAAATTTGGTGGAGAAAAGTCCACCGTGAACCATCCTTACGCATCGTCATCACCTTACATGTTACCTTAATTTCTTCCGATAGCCCGATCTCCTTATAGAATTTTGTTTCCTCCCGGAATAAAATAGGTCCAAGATTCATCCCGGAAATTTCATTGATGGACAGTCCAAAATCCTGAAACATCGCGATACGTGTTTGGGCGGCGTAGTCATTATAGACCGAATGCCGCATGTGACGATTGGGATCCATATCGGCCCAGATTACTTCGTACGTTTTACTGTATTCTTTTTCCATAACTGGAGATTTTGTTAGTTGCTAGAGCAATCAAAATAAGAATCTAACAATGATGTTCCTTTGGCCAGTGTGTATGATACATATGAGCAAGATAATATCTTGCAATTGAGGGCTGAATGTTTCGATAGGGATAGGGACCCGACTTCGCGCAATTCAGCTCCCCAAATAAAAATGCAATATCCCCGAATTGTTAACGAAGTTCTTGAGTACTAAAACGATCAGAGTATTCCAGGCAAAGTAATAAGGTAATGCCATAACCCAGGTGCATGATTAATCCTGCAAGAATATTGAGTATGGGAAACCAGGTATCGATATAGAATATGCCGAATGACTCTCCTGCTGCCAAAGAAATTGCAGGGGAAACAATTACGGCAGCCACAATTGATATCAAAACACCATAGCTAATTCCTTGTACCAGCCAGTTACCCGGGAGTTTGTTATCGAAGAAAGCTACCCAGATCAAGGCTAAGAGTATTCCGCCAATGTAATAGGCAGCATTTCCCCAAAGTATACCATAAGGGGCTTGTTCATGAATATGATTGAAAATTACGGTCAGCATATATCCCACATCAATAACAGGAAGGCCAATGCCACTTGATAGAAATGAAAGCATCGACATCATAAATGTAGCAATAAGGCCGCAAATAACAGTTTCGGTAAAAGAATAGGTGCGTTCCATAACAGAGGTAACCAATGTAGTTAGGTTAAAAGTTTATTCATATATAGACAGTATGAGCCACAGAAACAAATAAGAGCCGGTAAAATTGATTGACCAAATTCTTGCAGGAAGTAGTTGGCGTTTTAGTATTGGAATAGGTCCTTGCACAGCCTATTAAAATAAATTACGATTATTGAAAGGCAACAACGACCATTGATTGCTTGAAGAATGATCATTACTTCAACGAAGATAATTTATAACCAATCAAATTAGTAGAATTCGAAATATTTTGTATAATTATTCATTATCAATGCTTTAGGTTGTAGAGAGAAACTTTTTGGAAAAAGTTGGCGTGGGTATTAAAGAAAAGATAGGTCAAGCGATTCAAACCTTAGAATCTGGTGTATTGCTATCTGACGAAGATAGGTGTTTTATAGCTAATACGTTAAAACAGTCCGGCCAGGAACTAACAAAAGTTAGCAAGTGGATTCGATCAGCAGAATCCCTTTCCGATATAGGTATATGGGAAGTCGATCATCAGCAGGGCGATATTTATTGGTCGGATCAGCTATATTGCATGTTAGGACACAGCCCGGGCGATATAGAGCCTTCCTACAAAGCTTGTTTAACTCACATGTCTCCTCAAGAGCAGGAACGGGTTCACTTCAGGTTTGTTGAGTCTTTATATAACAAGTCTTCCTTTGAGGTTACCTATCACATTCAACTTCCCAACGGTGAAACCAAGTATATTGAAGCCAATGCTACACATTTTTATGATGAGTCAGGAGAGCCGGTTTTGACGATTGGCACCAGCCAAGATGTGACAGATCGGATAGGTGACAATCGACGATTGGAGAAATCATTGGAAGAAAACGAAACATTGTTGGGAGAGATCCATCATCGCGTAAAAAATAATCTGGCAGTTGTAGCAGGATTGTTACAGCTACAGTGGCTGAAAGAAGATGATCCAACACTTATCAACACTTTGAAAGAGGGGGCCAATCGCATGAGAGCGGTAGCCGGTATTCACAAGCAGTTGTATGAATCTGGTAATTATAGCAGTGTTGCGCTAGGAAAGAATATTACCAATTTAGCTGCTGATATTGTTAACACAATGATTTCTGAGAAAGAAATTAATATTAAAAGCGATTGTGAAACAGTTTATCTAAATATTAAACAGACGATGCCCTGTACGTTAATTGCTAATGAATTGGTGACAAATAGCATTAAACATGGCTTTAAGGGAAGAAAAGAAGGCATTATTGCGATTAAAGTAGTAACCTCAGGGAACCTTGTAAGGTTGGGAATTCGTGATAATGGCGTGGGCTTACCAGATGATTTTAACAGTAAGAAAAAGTCCTTAGGTATGAATCTAATTAGGACATTAACAAATCAATTGGGTGCTGATTATAATTTCAGCTCATCTGAGAAGGGGACGACATTTGCCATGCAGTTTACCAAAGAGGAAAGGGAAGAATAGCAGTGGCGAAAGGTTTTGAAGAATATATATGGGAGTAAGGGGAATTTTTAAAATCCTGAGGTTTTATGCCTTGGCGCTTTTTAAATGGGAGGGGACCGGGTAGGTTAACCCTAATCTTCCGAAAATGGGTCCCTATAAGCACCCCATGGTTCGAAGTAGGTTCCGCAAGCAATATTGATTTAAATTCGACCCTCCCAGAAAAGCATCCCTCTGCTATATATAGCTACCCCCTGGGTGTGAACCCCTAATTTTATTTTTTGATTTTTTATTGACGCATAGAAGCACAAATTCTCC
>CAYNKF010000150.1:0-6294 GCA_964397705.1 uncultured Balneolaceae bacterium
ACAAGGCGTTCAAAAAACGCTAAATGAATACAATAGTAAAATTGAAGCTTATAACCAGTTAGCTAAAAAGTGGGACGGTAAAGAAGCAACATCACAAATTGTTGCAAAATTTAAAACTCTCGAACGAGAGATCAACACCTTGGAGGCTACATTGAAACAAAAAAAGCAAAGCCTCTCATCACTTCGTGAACGAACCAATGACAAGACCAAGCAGCTCAATAAACTTATCAAGGAGCATAATAACTTAATTACAAAATATAATGATCGTTTTAGTAAGCCCAGAAAGTTTGATCAGGGACGATTTGTTATGCAAGGTGATAATCAGGAGATAAATATTTATCAGTTCGGTAATCGTACTCAGCTAAAAACCGTATTGGCTCATGAAGTAGGTCATGCTCTGGGATTGGACCATGTTCAAAATCCAAAATCCATTATGTACCATATGATGGGTCAACAAGATATGGCTAACCTTCAGCTTACCGAAGAAGATATTTCGGCCCTGAAAGAACAGTGTAGTAGGTAATATCAATATGGATATCCTCAAAACTGCACGGCTAACCCTTCAACAACTTACCCCAGACCACGCGCCATTTATTTTGGAATTATTAAATGAGCCGGCCTTCCACAAATATATTGGAGACAAAGGTATACGGAAACGCAAAGGAGCCTTGGAGTATTTAAAAGATGGTCCTATAGCAAGCTACAAAAATCACGGATATGGTCTTTACTTAGTAAAAGAAACTGCATCCGACTCTTCCATTGGTATCTGTGGACTTAAGAAAAGAGAGGTTTTAGAAATACCGGATTTGGGTTATGCTTTTCTCAAAAAATACTGGGGACAAGGATACGCCACCGAAGCCGGAAGTGCTGTAATCGAATATGCAGAAAAAAAACTCAAATTATCTCGCATAGCAGCCATCACACATCCCGATAACGAACAATCGATAAAGGTACTCACCAAACTTGGATTTCAATTCAAAAAAATTGTTAATCTATCAGGGTTTGACGGCTCAAATAAACTCTTTGAAATCGATCTTAATTAGCCCCTCTCCTTTGCAGTTTTACCACTGCATGTTACATTACCTGAGTCAATAAACCATCAAAGAAATCTATCAACTATGGCTCAAAGAAAAATAAATCCCGCTGAAGTCGTAAACCTGTATACCCCGCCCAGTGATTTACCCGAAGATGCTACCCTGGCATTGATGAAAACACAGGACATGGAAGTCATACGTATGGTAATTCCCAAAGAAAAAGATATAACTGAACATAGCGTTAACGGACAAATTTCTGTTCAATGTTTAGAGGGAAAAACAGAGTTTAGTGTTGAGGGCGAAAAACATGTGCTTACCAGTGGCGACTGGCTGTACCTGCGTCGCAACCAATTGCATTCTCTTAGAGCAATACGAGATTCAATTTTATTAGTCACCATACTTTTCGTTAATAACAGTTCTGAGGAGGAATAAGAAATTATCCTTCATCTGCTCCCTGTAATTTGGTATCTTTGGCGTCATGAATCTATACCTTAGATCGTAAGAATGGACCCCGTCACACACGGCCTTATTGGCGCCTCAGCAACACAATCAGTGGTTTCAAAAGAACAGTTACGTCCCGCAACCATCATTGGGATGATAGCTGCCATGCTTGCTGATTTAGATATATTCATTATTGATTCGACAGATCCTCTGCTGAATATTGAGCTCCACAGACAGTTTTCTCATTCCTTTATTTTTATCCCAATCGGTGCCCTAATCGCCACCGGATTGCTGTGGTATTTTTTTCGCAATAAAATGTCATTTAAAAAGATCTATGCGCTATGTTTTATTAGTTACGCAACAGCAGGTATTGTGGATACATTTACCAGCTATGGCACAAAGCTGCTTTGGCCTTTCTTGGATGCTCGTTATTCATGGGATCTTATTTCGGTTTTTGACCCTCTGTTTTCAATCGTCATTTTGGGACTGGTTATTTTTTCGCTTTACAAAAAGAAACCCACAATAAGTTGGTTTGTATGGGGATGGATACTCTTCTATTTATCAGTTGCTGTCATACAACAGCATCGAGGTAAGTCTATTGCAAATAATATTGCCCAGCAAAAGAATCACCAGATAGAACGGCTCGTGGTAAAACCAACACTTGGAAATCAGCTGCTATGGAGCATCCGTTATATATCACAAGACACTCTTTATGCTGATGGAGTTCGCCTTGGCTTATTCAAGAATGAGGTGTACCAAGGCAAAAAAGCGCCCTTACTTAACTGGAAACAACAGTATGACCAATTTCAAGGAACCACACTTTATAAAGACATACAGCGTTTTGACAAGCTTTCCGAAGGTTATCTGATAGAACATCCCCATAAAAAAAACATTATAGGTGATGGACGTTATGCCATGCTCCCAACGGATATGAGTCCATTGTGGGGAATAAAAGTTGATACTACACAGCCTGAAAAACATCTGGCCTTTAAAACATTTCGGGAAGCAACACCCGCTGTCAAAGATGCTTATCTTGATATGCTTCTTGGGAAATAGTCAGTATAATTTTTGTTGGGGAATCAATCCTTAGGCCCTTATCTTACCGCATTCAATTTTACCTTTCATTTCAACGATTTTCATGTTCAATCTTGGTACCTACCAAACGCTTAACGTAGCACGCATAACAGAATACGGCTATTTTCTTCAAAATACATCCACCCGCGGCGATGAAGAAGTTCTCCTCCCCAATAAACTTGCCTTTCGGGACTTACAGGAAGGTGAAAACGTACGTGTATTCATTTACAAGGATGGTGAAGAGCGAATTACCGCCACAATGCAAGATCCCAAAATAACCCTCAATAGTTTTGCTTTTCTTGAAGTTAAAGATGCGAACCTTCACGGTGCGTATCTCGATTGGGGACTTGATAAAGATCTTTTTGTGCCTCATAGAGAACAGGTTGGAAGTATGCAAGAGGGACAATCATACCTGGTGCATATGTATCTTGATGAAAAAACAGATCGCCTTGCAGCCAGCGCTAAATTGGACAAGTTTTTAGATAATGAAAATATTGCTGTTGAAGAAGGTGACAAAGTAGATCTGTGGATATGGGATAAGACAGACCTGGGTTACAAGGTCGTAATTAACGAAACGTATGAGGGACTTGTATATCATAATGAGTTTTATCACGACGTATACACCGGTGAGCAAACGACGGGATATATCAAACAGATCAGAGAAGACAACAAGATTGACGTTACTCTTCGGCCCATCGGATATAAAAAAGTCGGTCCCAATGCCGATTTTATCTTAAAGCGACTTAAACAAGTTGGAGGATATTTAGATCTGCATGACAAAAGTGATCCCAACGAAATTCACCGCCGACTTGAGATGAGTAAAAAGACCTTTAAAAAAGCAATCGGCCGCCTCTACAAAGAGAATATCATTCGGATTGAGGAAGATGGAATTTATCTCGAAAAGTAATATCTAAACAAATCAGTAATCTTGGTTCTCCGACTTTTTCACTGTTTGCTTTCCTAATAAGGGGAACATTTGTAGGTTGATAGTATATAAGGCAGGTACTGAAATCCCAATTAACCCCTGCAGTTATGATTGACAAATGGCTGGATCTACTGGAAGCTTATATTGGCATTGGTCTAGATTTTATTGCCACTTACCTAATGACCGTAGAAGGAATAGTCGCTCTCATATTTGGTATCTTCTTCGTTGGATTAATGGCACAACTACGATCCTGAATAAATGGTATGCATAGGCTCTTTTTTTATCGATTTTCTAGAATTAGTGCAATTCTCATAATGCCTATAAATATTTTAATTAAAGATATTTAAGTCATTGCCTAGCATTAATTTATCATTTATAACCTTACAACATTTGAAGCTGCTTATTTTACGATACACTTATCTATAAGATCATTGTTTTCAATTACTTAATGCGTATTTGTGAAATATCCCATTTAAATACGCCAAAAAGTAGTATCTATTCAATATGCTAAACGCTTATGCCCCTCTCCTACTGTATCTTTTAAACATATTTCAACCATTGGATAACCTTCTACTAAGTACCATGATTAATCATAGTAAGCGTGACCATAAATCGCATAACTTTTGACTCTCAGAAATGCTATAAATCTCTTCTTTCCTGTGTTTTTCTTATTTCCCCTTTTACAATTTCAAGGGCCGCTGAAGTTTCATTGATCGAGTTAGATTAATTTCTGTCTTTATCTCAATTTTCCGAAAGAGATGGGCACAAACTTTAGTTCGCTTGTTAAATTATTACAACTCCCATACAATTATTGTGTAAAGAAAGGAACTATTATTTAAAATTCTTCCAGGAGTATTCTGAATCCTTTGAATGATCCTTCTTTGCCTATAGCAGCAGAACTGCTTTTACCAATAATGCAATTCCCATAGCTAACAAAGCCGAAAGCAGAGTTCCAATTAATACATATTCAGCAAAGGTGCGACTTTCAAAATCTTTGAATCGTGTTACACCTTTGGCAGCTAAAATGAATCCAATGGCCGCAAATTGATTTAAAAGCACAAACAGGTATATAAAAATACGCTCAAGCAATCCAATAATTCGTCCCGTCTTGTACTCTTTTTGATCGATCTCTTTTGTTTTTCCCAATGACTTTAGTCCCGCCAACCTTAACACATATCGCAATATGATGTTAGCTTCATTTAATACCATCAAAAGTCCAAAGATTAATAAATGAGTAATTCCTACTATTCTGTCGGATATAACAGTATTGGCTAAGAACACTTTTTCCATCCCGGCTAAGAGATTAAATGTTAATTCATTCGTAGATAGGTCAAATAAGGGGCTGCTCAAAAATGCTACCACTATAATATGCATTAGTAGTATAAGCATTCGGTTTCGGTTTAATCTTGTTTTCTGCTTTTCGAGTATCCACATTAGGATTGGATAACCGATCAAATAGAAAGCCAGCAGCAACCAGCTTAGGTTTATCGACAATAATGGCAAGCACAATAGCGGAATAATTGTCATTACCCACAGATCTGATGGATATATTCCATCATCGCGTGAAATCAGGCGTATTCTGGAAAGAAGAATTAAGTTAAGAATCCCTAAAAATATGGCGTAGTTCATTAGATTATTTTTTGATTTATTACTTCCGCAATATTATCGCTTAACTCACCTACCACATCCAGCATGCCAGCATCCTTATTTTTGTAAAAAGCCGGTTTCGATATTTCAAGGGCCTCTGAAATCTCCTTATAATTATATCCTTCTTTTATCATGTGTAAAATGATTAAGCGTCTCTTGTTCCACCCTCTTATCTCTCCTGATAAAAGCTGTAAACTGTTATTTATGATTCGCAGTTCAGCGGAATCCTCCTCGAATCCAATATGAAATATATATCCGTTTTCTTTCAGTAGTTTTATACCGTGCCGGGCCCGATGAAAAGCCGGACCATCCATTCCAATAGCTTGCTCAGTATTGATGGGCGTATCTATGTCTCCCACCGCCAAAGAAAAACGGACGCCTATCGGATGTATGGCAGACATTACTTTCAACATCTGCACAAAAACAGTATCGGCCCTCTCAAACACCGCTTGGAATTCATCCCCTAGTGTAATTGTATACGGAGAAACAATGCTCTCTTTGTACTTCGCATTAAGAGCTTGCAACTCATCTGACAATATCTCTTGCAAAGCTTCGCGATCCCTATCTTTAACCGACTGAGAATCTTCTATATCGCCAATTAACACGAGTAATTTTTCCATATAACATTCTCTTTTTTTTAATATATAACCATAATAGTTTAAAGTATCAATTTTTAACCATTTTAGTTTAAAATAGAATTTTTAACCCACTACAGTTAAAAGGTAGTAGCGGGTATTAACTTTAAATTACCAGTGAAATTCTTATTTCTACGAAATGGTTGCTATTTTAAGCTTGCTAAAATAAGCGGTGGCAAATCAAACCAGAGATTAACAAATACAACATGGATAAGTCGTTAGGATCATCAAAACTATTTCGGATTCTTATTCCCCTGCTACTTATAGTCGTACTGATCGGGGTATTTTCGGATTGGATTATCGAATGGATGTGGTTGGATAACCTGGGATACGATCAGGTTTTTTGGACCATCAAGATAACGCAAGCATTGCTCCTCATCTCGGCGCTGGTCATAGCCCTTATATACGTATTACCAAACATGGGCAAGCTGGGTAAAAAATTCAGCACCATGCATTTTGGACAGTCACCCTTAGCCCAGCTAAAACTGCACGAAATCGACGCCAAAAAAATTAAAACGGTGTTTTATGGTGCAGGTGC